>QKDO01000001.1 GCA_003252075.1 Nitrospirota bacterium | reverse complement strand
TACTGACATGTCCATCATCTGCTTTGCCATATCACCCATGAGTCCTGACATGTTCTGCATATCACCCATGGGCATATCTTTCATCATGCCGGACATATTCCCCATCATGCCAGACATCCTGTTCGACATGTCCATCATGCCGTTCATCATCTGGTCGTGCTCCATCATGCCCTCATGCTGCATCATGCCCTCATGGCCACCCATTTGACCCTGCTGACCGCCCATCATGCCGCCACCCATCTGGGCGAAGCCGTAAGCGGCTGTTACTGCGATGATGCTACAAACAGCGATCATTACTTTCTTCATTGCGAACCTCCTTGTACGATTGATTGTTATTGCCTGCTCCGCAGGCCGTGGCCCATTCCCCATCCGTAAGCACCCTGCAACGTCATGACATTCGCCTCCTTCGTACGTCGCATCACGGTGCATGAGGAATTTCTATTTTCACTTCTGTGCCTTCTCCGGGTCTACTGTGTATATGTATTGAGCCCCGGTGTCCGTCGACGATCTTCTTTGCGATAGACATCCCCAAGCCCGTCCCCTTGCTTTTCTTTGTATAAAACGGAATGAAGATGTTCTCAAGTGTTTCTCTATCCATGCCCGACCCCCGATCTTTCACCATGAGGACCACTGAACTCCCCGATGTTCCTGCGCTTACAACTACCTGCTTTCCCTTGCCGGAAGCCTCAATGGCATTGCCGAGCAGATTTGCAATCGCACGTTCCAGCTGAAAGGGATCAATCGCCGCCATAACGGGCTCAGGCGGGAGATCGCAGGCGACACGCACGCCCACCTCTTCAGCCTTTGTCTTACAGATATCGCACGCCCGGCTGACTACATGCCGAAAATCTTCTTCCTGCAACTCCAGTCGTATCGGCCGGGCGAAATCAAGCACATCATTCACAATTCTCTCCATGCCATGGGCAGAGTCTATGATCTCCTGTATGTTGCTTTCCTGTTTTCCCTTCCCTTCCTGGATGCGCTTTGCAAATCCCAGGATCGAGACAAGGGGGTTTCTCAGGTCATGCACAATGGCGGAGGCTGCCTGACCGATGCCTGAAAGATACCGGCTTTTCTGCAATTGTATTCTTGTTCTTCTGTCGCGGTCGATGAGGATCCCGGCAGTTACTCCCAGAATGCCCTGCAAAAGGAGATGCAGAAATTTGTTCGCCTCAGAGGCAAAACTGCCGCTCCAGCTTATAACGATATAGGGCATATACAGTGCAAAAACGAGCAGATAAGACAGGACCGCACCCTTGAGGCCGAAGGCGAGCGCTCCCAGAAAAACAGGGACATAATACAATTCCCGGTAAATGTCATGCTCGACGTGGATACCGGGGACCGTGGCGTAATGAAGGTAGGTAATGAACAGCGAGATAACGACTATGGCGATTGCATATCGGCTGACGGCTTTGATTTTCAACAAACCGTGTTGAAGCTTCTTCATTTCGTCCCCTGGCATTGCTTCAGCCTCTGCGGAAGCAATTCGTGTTCCCTTATGAACCTGCTTTCTTGATCTTTCTCTTAGCGAGAATAAACTGCCGCGCTGCCATGGCAGCCTTTGCCCCCTCGCCCGAGGCGATAATGATCCGTTTCCCGAAAGCGTCCGTAACATCCCCCGCAGCGAACAGTCCTTCACGGGAAGTCGAACAGTCGGGTCCCACCATGATTTCTCCTTGTTCATTCACGGCAACCAATGGCGCCACGAGGGAGGAGTTGGGTCTGAGCCCTATGGCGATGAAAAGTCCCTTGACCGACAGTGGGATCGTCTGAGCCTTCGCCATTTCCCGGATCGTTATCCTTGAAAGCGTCGTTTCACCGGCCAGTTCAACAACTTTGTACCCCTCGTAACGAGAAACGTTCCCAATTTGGCTCACCCGGTCAATCACCGCGGGATCGGCAACCAGCGTCGTATCCGAAATCAGATAGATCTTCCGGGCTAGGACATTCAAATTTTCAACGATCTGGAGCGCCGAGTTGCCGCCGCCGACGACCGCGACATCTTCGCCTTGAACAAATGACAGATCTTGGATGTTCCCATAAAAAAGTCCTTTTCTCTGAAACCGTTCTTCACCGTCGATATCGAGCCTCCTCCTGGTCATGCCCGTGGCGACGATGACGGTCTTCGCAGTATAGGTCTTCAGCTCGGCCGTCGTGACCTGAAAACCGTCTTCAAGCGATTCGATCTTTTCGACATCACTCATGAGGTGATCGATGTATTGGGAATGCAGCAGTTGGTATTGAAACTTCTCGACGAGTTCCGGCCCTGTAATAAAATCGAAGCCCAGATAATTTTCGATCTTCGTGCTATGAACAGCCTGGCCGCCAAGATCTCTCGTGATTATGAAGGCATCCATTTTGAGGGTCGAGGCATAAACCGCTGCGGTGAGACCGGCAGGACCTCCGCCGATGATAATGAGATCATATGAGGTCCGCGGGAGTTTACATGTTTGTTCCGTAAGAAACTTGTCCTTGCATCCTATGGAACAGAAATAGTACGTAACGCCATCGCATTCCGCCGTAATCGCATCTTCTTCCCTGACGTCCATATGGCATATAGGATCTTCTTTCACCAATCGCCTCTTTCCTCTGCTTAGGCAGGTGCGGGCCGTTGCAACAGCACATTCAGACGCAACCCGCTGTCACTCTTTTTTCAGCTCATCCCGCGCCCTGACATACTCCTCATGCGTCATCTCGCCCCTGGCATACCGTTTCTTGAGGATATCCAGCGCCGTTTCAGTCGTGCCCCGTTGGCCTGAGCCGGCAACTAGGCTCTTGACAAGAAATACGACGCCGACAATGACAAGAACCCAGAAGATAAACATTGCGATCCATCCGAATCCCATTCCCCATCCATAATCACCCCAATGCACGGTAATCGCCTCCTTCCTTCCGCGACAGACATTGCATCACCGGCTGGTGATTTCAGGCTATCACTTCATGACCTCCGAAACAAGGCATTATCTTCATTCCCGAAATATCCCGGACGGGCATACCTGTTCAATCTGCCGGCCCGATAGCCGGCAGAGTACTCTGGATCTGCGGGGGTTCCGCATAGATGGTGGCCACAAAATCGACCCGCCGAATGACGCCTTTATGCTTAAATTCTGCAAAGACCGCATGTCTGCCCGGCCTCTTAAAAACCATACTGACGCCTACCTCGGGTCCACCGAGGTTCTGTTGCGGTGTCATATAGATGAACTCTTTCAGATCCTCGCTCCACGCACCGACCTGCATGTCAGCCCCGTCTATTTTTTCAATATCGGCAAGAGGCTTATCTTTATAGCTGAGCTGATAAAGAAAAGTGCCGACATGGTCTGCATAGATTTTCCGGGGATAGAACTTTACTTTGGCATCATAGTCTTCGTCTCCTGGGCTGGTATCTGTTTCTTTCACAGCAGATTTTTCGAGCGATACATCTTTTCTTAGATTGATCCAGCCCTTATCGGTCCGAAAGACTATCTCAAAACGGTACATACCAGAAGCAGGCGCTGCGTAACTGAACGAATATCTTCCATCGCTGTCCTTTACCGGCCGGACATGGGTATAGGTCTGCAGGTCGTCGTCAGTAATAAAGATATGCATTTCTCCCGGTACTTTGGCCTCTTCACCCGTAATGGCGAACGAGAACTGATCGGGCTGACCTGCCGGACGCATATGCTTGAACACCAGCTCATATCCCTGTGGGTCCTGCCTGACGTGCCAGATATAGGGTTTTGCGTTATGGGTGTCCGGGATGACCAGCACTTCCTGATCGAGGTCAAGATCAGCCGACGCCAGTGAGGGAGGCACGCATGCGAAAAACAGCATGAGAAACACTATCGTTTTCATTACATGCCTCCGTGCGTGTGCCGCATGGACATCGGCTGACCCAGAATGAACGCATTGATGGCTATGAACACGACAACAAGGATTGCCATGGGTATGAACGCCCTGAGCGCTTTATCACCGTAATACCTAAGCGCTATCCGGTAGCCCGCATAGAGGGAGAAGATGTTCATGATGAGGATGATGATCATTTGGAGCCAGAATATCGATTCATTTCCCATGAGCGGCGCCACTACCCAATCGGGTTCACCTGCACCGCTAATACCGCTCAGCAAACGCTCGACTGCCGGAACAATCTCGGGCCCTTCCTTGAAAAGGTGGTTGATGTTATGCGCGAGGTGCATCGAAAGCCCGACGGGTATGAACATATACGCGAACTGGACGAATGTCCGTTTCAGCGTAAGCGGAGAGTCCGGCCCCGTGCCTTTCCTTACGATGAAGCTGGCCAGGAGCAGGAGGAGCGAAGGGATGATGAGCGAACCTGCAGTCATCGTGAACAGAAAGGTTGCCTTTTCCCTGGCAGCATGTGAGACGATGCCCAATGTATCAAAAGGAAGTATTCTGCCCAGAATATCCATCCACCCGTGCCAGGGCGCTACCATCTCGCCGGTAACGACGATCGTGATCCCGACCAGCACCATGGCAAGCAGCGCCTCATCAAGATATCCCTTGGAAGAGACCCAGAGGTCTTTCGCGAAACTTCTGAAACGGATGACGATATTTTCCTGGGAACAGGACTTGATGCACTCGCTGCAGAAGTTACAGTAATTGTTCCGGTCAAGCGTCATGGGTGTTTCCGCCATAGGGCAGGGATGGCTCATGGTAGTCCCCTTGATGCACTCTTTTACCTTATGCCCTCTGCATACTTCAAGACACTTATTCCTGAGCTCAATCGGACTGAACATGGAATATATAGCGATGAGGCCACCAATGGGGCAGACATACCGGCAGAATGAGCGACCTTTGAAAACCAATGCCATACCGGAAGCCACGATAAAAAAGCCGATCAGGAGCCAGGCGGTAAGTGAAGGCCGATTGACAATGCCGCTGTAACTGTCCCACCAGGTGAGCACGAAAAATAGAGAACTCGAAAGATAGATATTCCGCATCGGCCGGGGGAAATCCCGGTTCATGCTTGCAATGCGCCCTATCCAGTCCTGTATGGCACCGAAGGGGCACATCATGCACCAGATCCTCCCGACAAAGACAAAGGTGAAGATAATAACAGTCCACCATATCGTCCACATGAGCAGTGTCGCGATATTCCGGTCGCCCTGCTGAATATCGAAGAGTCCTGCAGCCATGATCACGAGGAATACCATAAGCACGGGGATCTGGAACACCGGCTGGAACCATGCAGACTTGAAAAATCTCAGCAGCCATGGGATATCGAGGAGGTTCAGCTTTTGTCCTGCTCCCAATCCGACAGCTTTTCTCTGATAGAGGATGTATGCGGCAATCAGGCCGCTCAGGAAGATGCTTCCCAACACAAAGAGCATCCGGTATAGGGAGGCATGCGATCTCTTCGGATAGGAGATAACGCCACCGTATCTGAGCGGTTCTGCATAGATCTTTCCGTTCAGGGACTTCACCGCAAGGGTGAACGCATATTCTCCTGCTCCGGGCAGTGGGTAATCAGCCCCGAACATCCCTGCCATCTGCTTTGGCGCTAACTTTATAAAGCCCGACAGGTCTGCTGCAGATCTCGTCACAGGCATATCCATGGAATCCCCGAAATCGAGGCTGTCACCGGTATTCCCTTTATCTGTCTTCCCGGCAATTTTCGGAGATCCGTGATCCATGGCTGCTTCTTTTTCGAGTCTGATATACAGTTCTGCGTCATAGATGGGGGACCCTGACATGACATCTTTCAGCATGACAACAGCCTTGGGGGTCGTCCCCGGCCGGAAATTCGGCGGATCGAGCTGCAGGGTAAACTCTGCTTCATTGATTCTGAAGACCTGTGCTGATGCCGCATGGGCATGGGCCATGGATGATTCCGCGGCACCGCGGCCCGGGGTAACGATCGCCATTGTCAGACTTATAAAAAGAAGTAGTTTCTTCATCTTTTTCTAAACAACTCCTCGATAATCAGAAGACCCCTTCTAGCTCCGGAAGCTATGGCTTGGGCCGATCCCTCGGTACCTGCCGGCGCCTGTATATCACTTCCTACCTGAAACATATCTGAAGCCTTTTTTCCTTCAAACTGCCGAAGAAAGTCAGAACGGCTGAGCTTTTCCGGCTCCTTATTCTCAAACACGTGCACTCTTATCAGTTTCCCCCTCCCGCTGACAACGATTCCTATCTCAATCTTTCCTCCTTCCCCACGAGCGTCAATAAAGATGATCGCAGCAGCTTTTTGGGGAGGCGAGTCAGGGTGATCCTTGACTATTGCAAGATATATTGAAGGCCTTAGGTCCTCCTCGGGCAGCCTGCTCTTTAATTGTCCTTCTATCATTGCACGCTGTTCGTCGGATATATACAGGTTCTTCTGCTCAAAGGACAGTGCCAGGGGAAAAAGCGTCTTGAGTTTTTCAGCAGGAAATACCGGATCATGCGAAGACGATGCCCCTGCAGTAAAAAAAATGATGGCAGTACTTATACCTATTGCAGTTAACAGGGCCTTCCACTTTGCCATAATTAATTATTCCATAGCTTTGTGAAGTCAACGTGAATATTTTTTACAGATTTTGCGAAGATACACTGCAGGTCCGGAGACTATCCTCTGCGTGGAGAGGCAGCTTCCTTTCCCTATGTCAGCATAGATTTCAGCATTTAATAACAGTCTCTGCCGCCGACTATGGCGCAATTTTCGCTTCGATAACAACATATCGGCCGAAAACACCTATGCGATGAGAGATGATCGATCAGACCATCAACTTCTGCGGCTAAGGAATTTGTTCCAACTTGAAACCAGCGCGTGCGGAAGAGAACGTCCGAATGATGCATTTTGGGTCAGATAAAAATTTCATCCATTGTTCATCATTGTTTCATAATTCATTGATAATGTAACTCTGGCAAAGGTAAATATGCTTTATGCCTTTATCTGTAGTGTGCATGTGAAAAGGAGAGTTCTCATGAATAGGTTTTTTACAAGAATCGGTGTGCCGGTAGTAATGACAGGTCTTTTGTTTATATCAGCCGTGGGCGCTGAAGCAATGATGAGCGGCGGCGGTGGTATGGGTGGAGGCGGTGGTATGGGTGGAGGCGGTGGTATGGGTGGAGGCGGTGGTATGATGACAGGCGCTCCCCTAAAAAATTCAGGCGGAATGGGGATGATGGCGGGCACAGACGGTAGCCCGGTAATCGGACAGGATGGCACTGCCTATCTGGTCACCTTCAATCCCACAGCTCCTGCAGGGACTGACCCCACGAGTAGATCTTTCAGATCACGACTGGTTGCAATAACAACTGCCGGCGCAGAGACCTCAATTAACCTGCGAGGCATAATGTCGAGACCTGTGATATCAGGAACTACTCTTATTGGCACAGCGTCATTGCCTGATTTTACCGACTATACGCTGATGAACAATTATGGCACAAACCCGAGCGACGAGCAGTCAGCCTTGTATTTTCTCGCTCCGCCTCTGACCTCGAGCTCGAAGCCTGAGGCAGTGGCCCTGGATGGACGCTTTGCCTCTGCCCCTGTGATATCAAATAATCGTATCTACGTAGTCACAACTGATTTCGGCAGGGCCATGATGCAGGGGAACTCTTCATTTCAGCGGATGTTCAATAGGTACAACTTCAACCCGTCAGGTGTAGCGACAAGTTATATGTATATCTTGAACCTCGACGGCACTCTGATATCCAAGACTGAAATTCAATAGGACTTGAAAAAGAAACATCCTGCCCGATCCTACGCAGAAGAAAAGCCCCGGTGGCGATATCGCCGGGGCTTTTTTATGCACTCAAATGTCACCATGCTCCAGCCCATTTGCAGAACCTTCATGTCGGGATTGAACAGACCGACCCTGCCACTCACCGACGACGATGAAACAATAGATGACCCGGGACCTGCTTTTCATAACGATGGATCAGTGAAGGGGCCTTCTTCGTGTTTTTCGGCAGCCGGTTCAGCCCGTATCGGAGCAACACGCTGCGCACCTCTTCAGGTGAGACCTTAAACCCATGGCGGCGCTCAAGAAGCCACGATATCTTCTGTTGACCTGAATGATAATTTTTTGCGCACGTAAAGTATTTTTTCTTCTATGGGAGCCGCGATTCGCAGTTTTAGGTTTTGCGAGCATGACTTCCCATTGATAAGCCCCTCTTCGCCTTTTAGCAAATATGCACGCTTCCACTTATAAAAACCCTCACGGGTAATACCAAAATAGCGGTATGCCTTGGACACATTCCCTATCTCCTCAGCATACCTGAGCATCCGGAGCTTGCTGCGGGTTATATGATGCTGGGCCTTTGTCATTGAGCACCTCCTGATTGATCATATCAGGAAGTGTCTACTGAGGTCCTAACTTCTACACGTTAGCTAGTGCCAGTCATCAGTTGTTGGCATTTCTGTTTGATAATGAGGCCAGATTGGTTGCGGTCTTAAGGAATTCAGCCTCGACCTTTACCCTGTCCCTTAGCCTTGCTTTTACCTTTACCTTTATTATGATCATCGTATAGATCATTGCCACGCTTCAGATCATGAAATTCTTTTGAACCAGGCTTGATTCCTAGACTCTGAGCAAGTGCGCCCCAGCCTTTACCTTTTCCTGATTTATATTGTTTGATAACATAATCAGTTGGCTTTGCTGACATTTCTCCAAGGCGCAATACCATATAGGCATCTGCCGGTCTTTCAATGTTGCTGAGCACGGCATTAATCTCTGTATTACCAATCTTAAACCGAGCAGCAAGTCTTGCCCTAAACCCTGACGGATCAGCTTCGGCCCTGATGTTAAAATCACCTGTCCAATCAAAGTCGCCTGCAGCCACTGCTGCTGTTGACAAGACAATCAAACACATCACCGAAAATATGACCATCATTCTTTGTCGTCTCATTCAGTCCTCCAAATCTTACTGGAAAGCTAAGAGCGTTAACTCCTTATGATCAGGATAAACGAAAACGGGGGCCAAAGCCCCCGTCGTTCATACAGCCTGTCAGTTTAGTTCATAAAAGCTTCCTAGTTACATTCGCGTTGAATGTTGCGGTCCCTGTAAACCATTCGCCCGTCGTGAGCATGCCTTCGATCGTGAGGGTTACCGGGTATTTGCCCTTGTTCGCGCCCGCCATGATGCTCTGAAGCTGATAGGTGAGCGATTGCTCATCCAGA
>QKDO01000083.1 GCA_003252075.1 Nitrospirota bacterium | reverse complement strand
AAGGCATTCGGCATTGGGGTATAGGAGCCCAGAGCAGTATGAGCTCCTAATAGAAACTTAACCATGTGTCCATTTTTTCGGGGAAAGACCAACATGAAGTCCACAGTTATTGATGATTGAAACTGACGAGGAGTACAAGAAGCAGCTGACGTTCTGTGCCCTCCTTCATTTCTATCGAATGCCATCCCTAACATAGCTGTCCCCAAAAAATATCACAGGTGTTCAGTACAAGATACTATGATAGATTGTTAGCCCCCTTTGATAATCTGTAAGTGGATATCAAACAGAAAGGAGGCTAACAATGAAAAAAGGTTATCAGAAAGACAAGACCTTGGCAAGGGGAAAGGACGTTTATATAGGGATAGACGTCCACAAGGAAAGCTGGCATGTTGCAGCGAGAGTGGACGGAGAAGAAGTTTTTCATGGCAGCATGGCAAGCGAATATCATTCTCTGAGAAAGTTACTTGATCGCTTCAAGGAATGTCGGATTAAGGCAGCATACGAAGCCGGTCCTTTTGGCTTCTGGTTGCACGACAGACTCAGTGGTGATGCAATAGAGACGATCGTGGTTCCTCCTTCCCTGATTCCGATGGAATCTGGCAACAGAGTAAAGACAGACAAACGAGATAGTCGAAAACTTGCCAAGCTGCTGGAGGGCAATATACTGAAGAAGGTGTATGTTCTGGATGAGGAGGATCGGGCAGACAGGGAGCTGACAAGGACGCGCCGCCAACTGCTGGAGCACCGAGGCGATGTGATGAGGCAGATCAAGAGCAAACTCTTGTTCTATGGGATAAAGGCTCCTTTTTCTCAGAAAAGGGAGAGTTGGTCGAAACGATATGTGAAGTGGCTGAGGGACCTGACGTTTGACCATGCAGTCCTGAAGGCACCTTTTGAGAGTCTGATAGACCTCTATGAGTATCTCACCAGCCAGGTCAAGAAGATCAGCAAACAGGTCGTAGCGCTATCCCGGAGCGAAAAATACCGGCATAAGATAACGCTTTTAAGAAGCGTGCCCGGGATAGGGATTCTGATAGGTATGGAGCTGTTGGTGGAGCTTGCGGATATGGAGAGGTTCAAAACTGCCGAGGAGATAGCATCGTATATGGGTCTGACGCCCTCAGAATATTCTTCCGGACAGCATGTCCGTCAGGGCCGGATCACACGGTGTGGCAACAAAAGGGCAAGGACCTGCCTGGTAGAGAGTAGCTGGCATCTGATCGTAAAGGATCCCCTTATGCGTTTTAAGTATATGAAATTGAAGACTCGCAAAGGGGCGAAGAAGGCTATCATCGCCATTGCAAGGAATCTGATAATACGAATACGGAGAATACTTTTACAGGACGAGCCGTACGTAGTGGGAGTGGCAGCATAAGGATATGAGAAGGAGATGCGACAAGATATTATCCCTTTATAGCTGGATTGACCGTGAACTTACCCCTTGTGGCAGTATGTGCTACGTTTCAAGAATACGGCAATCCCAAGGTATTACCGAATAAGAATCATGTGGCTTTTGACCACGAATAGCAGGCTGGGAACATATATCTGTTGATCTCTTGAAAGACTGAAAGGAAAAATCACTATCGGCTCTTAACGATTATTATGGGTTGACAATCTACATAGCAGGGGTTGTCCGCATGGTTGCAACTATTTAACCCGCGTTTAGTCGTCGGTGTACTCGTCAAGCATCCGTCGAAAAAAGGCTGCAGTTTCAGAAAAAAAATGCTTTCTGTGATCGAGTTGAAAGTCAGCCATATATCTGACGGAGCAATGGCCGTTACCAAACCGTCACCAACACCCGTGAACCGCTTAGAGCCATAAGGGTTAGGGTGGATTCGATTCCCACACGCTCCCGCCAGAACTTCCTTTATTACAAATAGATATACCCTCAAAGAGCCTTAAAAAACCGTCAGTAAACCGTCGCCAAATCTGAATTACATTCATAGAAATTTCTTGTAGCAGGCGGCAGCGAATTCCGTCTCTCTGTCTGAAGACATGGAACAGCAGATTTGGCGGGGGTCAAGAGAGTATAAGGGAAAAAAAAGGGGGGAGGGTTTCCCTCTCCCCCGTAATCTCGGCGAGCCAGGGGAATAGGCGCTACCTGTCGTAGTTCCCTCGTCCCCCTGCTCCCTCATGCAGTTAGTGGCAAAATGTGTTGTCCTTCCCGTCATCAACACAGCGGTGTGTATCTCCCGAGAGATACTGGACCACGTCCCCGAGGATGCAGCCGTACCAGAATTTCTGGATGTCGACTGCATCAGGAGGAAATGCATTGACTGCGACGACGTTCCGGGCTGCGTTTATCGCGAGGAAAGGCACGCCAGTGGCCACGCCGTCAACGTTAGAGTCGACGTAGTTTATGCAGAGGCTCGCCCCAGCTGCGACGTTCGCCCCCGTAAGGGCGGTTGCCCAGGAGGAGCTCGTCGGGCCGTTCACGTTGTTAATAAATTCCCGGCAGGCTTGGTCGACCGCATTGTTCGTGCCGAGCACGCCGCCGACGACAGGCACGTACTCGGTGCAGACGGCGCCGGTAAGGTTATCGAGGCACTCCGGGCCCTTGGGTGTTGGGACGTTCGAACAGGTGGCGCTCGGACAGCTGCCTACAAAGCACGGGTTGTCACGGGTGCAGGTGGCGTTCCCGGGGCCTCCCTTGGTGAGCGGGCTCGATGCATAGATCCGGTCGCCGAAACCGAGGGTGCTGGAGAAGGCGAAGCCGGTGAGGATGAGCTTCTTGTTAGGTTGCGAGATGAACTGATTGAGGGCGCCCGCTGCTGAGTTCGCGATCTGCGCCGGGATCGGCTCGCCGCACTTGTTGTCGGTATACGCGACAATTATGTCGAAGTTGTTGATGAGCTGTGTTCCCGTCGGCAGGACCAGATCACCATCGATGAGCATGAGGTCCCTTTCCCTGTCGATGCCGTCGTCATAGGAAAAATAGTCAACGAGGTTCTGTGCACCGAACTGGCCTAGGTTGTCCCACGGGCCGTCGAGGTACAGGGGGGGCTGTGGGAGCGGGGAAATCAGTCCTTTCAAATCCCCGTTGCGCACGCTCACCTTACCTGCTTGAAGGCCTGTGTCGCCGGCGTTGTGGTACATGTCGGCGCAGTAGGCGATGATGCCGACGCGCTGCCTATTGGCCGAGACGATGCTGAAGTCTTCATTCGTTCCGGCGGCAAGTGCGCTGCCGACGATTCCTGCTACGAAAACCAACGCGATCAAGAACACCAATTTTTTTTTCATGCATTCCTCCCTTTGAAATCATTCTTAGTCTTTTAATCTTGAGACTGTAACAGCCTCATGTACTCACTTGAGACATATCCCCCTCCTCTTCTCCCTTCACCTCCTCTCCATAGCCTTTTGCGGCGAATGTCCTGCAGGATGTTGAAAAAAGCCGGCAACGCACCACAAAGAATACGGTCACTCCCTCTTGAAGTCGTAACTTCCTTCGAGCTGCCGCAGGCTTTAGCCTGCGATATAGGCTTTTCTGCACCCTTCGAGATGTTCAGGTCGCTCACTTCACGAGCGCCTCGCCGTTCTCCAGGGACTTCTTTCGGGCTAAACCATTGCCCGTTACAAATCACTGAAACACAACGACTCATATGTATTAAACTTGCCCATTGATAGTGCAGCTTGCACTATCAATGGGACACTTGACCTGCCAGGAAAGACACCGAAGATAAAAAGCCCGGGTTCCCGAAATGCATCCCTTGGCTACCCTGGCGTCTACGCCAAATGATCCGTGTCTTTCCGTATCCCCCGAGGGGCCAGGCCTTATCGAGTGAGCTGATGATTTAAAGCGTATATTAGGGCAATGTCGTTGTCAATATAGCGTAGGACAACAACTGTAGGACTGAAACATATCGATAGTTCCTTATGATATTTCTCGTTGACTCCCCCAGGCAAGATACATTACCCTTTGTGCTAAAATACATCCCTTATGGAAAAGAAAAAAGGCATTGTGTATCTTGTCGGGGCAGGCCCCGGTGACATCGGTTTGCTCACGGTGAAGGGTCTGCGTTGCCTGCAGAAGGCAGAGATCGTAATCTATGATTTCCACCTCAATGCACAGATCCTGAACGCTATCAACCGTAAGGCCGAGCTTATCTACGCTGGAAAGCGCGGCGGCCACCATACCATGACCCAGGACGAGATCAATAAGGCGATCGTCGAAAAGGCAAGGGAAGGGAATATCGTATGCCGCCTCAAGGGCGGCGACCCGTTTGTCTTTGGCAGGGGCGGCGAAGAGGCGCAGGAGCTTGCACGGGAGGGCATACCCTTTGAGGTAGTTCCCGGCGTCAGCTCTGCGGTAGCGGCTCCGGCATATGCGGGTATCCCTCTGACACACAGACTCTACTCTTCCTCCTTCGCTGTAATACCCGGATACGAGGACACGACAAAGGAGGAGTCTGCGATCAACTGGGCAAAGCTTGCCACAGGAGTTGGCACGCTTGTCTTTCTCATGGCAATAAAGAATATCAGCGAACTTACACGGAAGCTTATAGAACATGGCCGCTCTCCTGATACCCCTGTAGCTGTTGTCCGCTGGGGAACCCGTCCTGATCAGAAAACAATCGTGAGCACGTTAAAGGATATCGCTGCCCTCGTAAGAGAAAAGGACATCAGGCCGCCTGCAGTCACGGTCATCGGCGATGTGGTAAATCTGCGAAATGAACTTAACTGGTATGAGAAGAAGCCCCTGTTTGGACAGCGGATCCTTGTGACCCGTGAACATACCGGTGGTTTTGAGGCCCTTGAAGAACTCGGTGCAGAGGTACTGCAGTTCTCTACGATCGAGGTTGTGCCTCCGGAAACATGGAGCGCACTTGATGCGGCTATCGGGAGCATCAGCACCTATGACTGGCTCATATTCACCAGTACAAATGGCGTGAAATATTTCTTTTCCCGGCTCTTCGAAAAAAGCGTCGATATCCGTCAATTGAAAGGGCTGAAGATCTGCGCTATCGGCACAAAAACCGAAGCGGCGGTGACCCAATTTGGCATCAGGGTTGATCTGGTGCCCGAGGAGTTTAATGCCGAAGGCCTGATAGCGGCATTCATAAAGGAAGGCAAAGGAATGCGGGCAACAGGCACCAGGACGGATACCGAGCCCCTGAAGGGAATGAAATTCCTGCTGCCCCGTGCAGAAGTTGCCCGCGAGGTATTCCCGGAGAAGGTTCGCGAACTTGGCGGCCTTATCGACATACCTCCTGCCTACCGTGCCATGAAACCGGATTATCACGGCAAGCGGCTGAAGCGCTTTCTCAAGGAAGGGCGGATAACAATCGCCACGTTTACCAGTGCAGCTACCTTCAACAACTTTAGGGAGATCATGGGTGAAGATGCTGATGAACTTCTGAAAGAGGTTGCGATTGCGGTCATCGGACCGGTAACGGCAAGGGCGATTGAAAAAGCCGGGCTCACCGTTGCTGTAATGCCGAAGGAGGCTACGATTGAGGCAATGGTCGAAGAGATCATAACGTGGGTATTGCATAAGCAGTGATCCCCGCCGGAGCAGACAGCTACAGCACAGACCCGCATCGCCGTCGGAGCATTTTTTCGCGGATATTCCTTCGCCCGAAATTCACCTTCTATTTCCAGACATTCTGGATCATATGGAAAAACAGCCGCAAGGCCCGAAAAGGTACCTATAGTGCAGAAACATGGGCAGAGAGCAGTTTCGATGTTTTGCGTGCACTGGAGAACATCGGCACGAGCATTACGATAACAGGCCTGGCAGCCCTGCGGAAGTTCGAAGGTCCCGCGGTCTTCATTGCCAATCATATGAGCACGCTGGAAACGCTGGTTCTCCCCTGCATCATCCAGCCGGTGAAACCGACGACCTTTGTGGTAAAGCAAAGCCTCGTTGACATGCCGGTCTTCGGACCGATCATGCGTTCGCGCGATCCCATCCTGGTAGGCAGGACAAACCCACGGGAAGACCTGAAGGCTGTACTGGAAGGAGGGACTAAGAAACTTGGGGCAGGACAATCGATCATTATCTTTCCCCAAAGCACGCGATCGTTCACCTTTAACCCTGAAGAGTTCAATACCCTTGGGATCAAGCTTGCGCTGAAGGCCAATGTTCCTGTGGTGCCGATAGCGCTCAAGACCGATGCATGGGGCATCGGGAAAATCGCGAAGGAATTCGGCCCCATTGACCCCGGAAAGGAGGTGCACTTTGCCATCGGTGAGCCATTGACCATCCGAAACCGTGGAGCAGAGGAACACCAGGAGATCATCGATTTTATCCGTAGAAAACTCGATCAGTGGCAGAAGGAAGAACAGACATGAATATTTCGAATGAAATGATACGGGAAGTAATCCTGGAAGTGCCGGCAGGACACCGGCATCTGAGGACCAGTCTGCTGCTCCATGACGGCACGCAAGTTATCCTACAGGAAGCTACGATCGCGAATATTGTAAGGGCCTACATCACCATGAAAACTCACCCTCAAAGAACAGCGGTGCGACTCAAAGGCATAACCCTGCAAAACAGGAAAGCGGGATTTGCCGACTATCAGCTCCTCGAAGATTAAACTTCAGCCGCCGGACAAAAAAAGAGGGACGCATCGTCCCTCCGGAAAAGCAATACAAAGGCAGATCTTACTTGATCAGGCCTTTTTCCCTCAGGTACTCTTCGCTCGGAATCTCGACAGAGCTTGCGCCGCCGCCGTAAGAATACATAAGCCTGCCAACATTGATCATCTCTCTCAGTGCCTTCTTTATCTCATCCTTCTCAAGGCCGCTCTCTGCATTGATGCCGTTGATAATATCCTTTTCTTTGAGCTTCTTCTTGCCCTTTGCTGCTTCACAGAAGGCGAAAATCTTGTCCTGAAGTTCTGACATTTCCATCTGTTCTTTACCCCCGTGATAAATTTGTGTTCAGTAAAAAGGGCAGCAGCCCGCAGGCTGCTGCCGTTCCTTTGTTATCGTATTACCACTTGAATGTTGAGGACGTCCTCATGGTGTCGCGCATGAAGGTAAAGTCATCGATGCACTGGAAGGTGAAGTCGATGCCGGTAAGGGAGAAGAACCTTTCCCAGCCGATCCTCTCGATCCACTCGCCGACCCTTTCGTGCTTCCGGGCGTTCTTCGCATAGACCTCAACGATATGTTTGATGGCTGCAACAACCTTCGGCCACCGCGGCGGCTCGTTCGAGATATACGGGATGACCAGCTTCGAGAATTTGGGGTTGCTCCGGAGACTGTTGACCTTACCGCCGACCACGATGGCAACACCGTCGCGCTCCGGGTCCTTGATGCTGATAGGCGGGCAGACCGTGAAGCAGTTACCGCAGTACATGCACTTCTCAGCATTGATCTTTACGCTCTTGTTCGCGGGATCGGGGCTGATAGCGCGTGTCGGGCAGGAACCGATAACCGTCGGGAGTTCGCACATGTTCTTAAAGTTTTCATGGGCAATCGTCGGGACCTTGGTATGGACCGCAACAACTGCAATATCAGAGCAATGAACCGCGCCGCACATATTAACGCAGCAGGCAACGGCGAGTCTGACCTTGTTGGGAAGCCTCTTGGACTCAAAATAGGGCATAAGTTCGTCCATCATGGACTTTACCAGTCCGGATGCATCAGTACATGCACTGTGGCAGTGTACCCATCCCTGGGTATGGACAACGTTGCTGATACCCGATCCGATGCCACCCATCTTGAACCCTCTTTTGGTAAGGTCCTTCCTGAGCGGCTCGACCTGCTTCTCATCGGATACGAGGAACTCAACATTGTTTCTCGTGGTATAGCGGAAGAATCCCCCGCAGTACTTGTCTGCCAGATCGCAATGCTCACGGATCGTGGCAGTTGAAAGGATCCTCGGCGAAGCGACCCTGACCGTCCAGAGCTTGTCACCGCTCTCCCCGACATGCACCATAAGTCCGGGATCCGTAATTTCATGATATTTCCACTTGCCGTAGTTCTTCTGGATAACCGGCGGCAGGAACTGCTTATAATGCGGGGGTCCTATGTCTGTTTTTCTCTGTGGTAATGCCATATTCAATCTCCTCCTTGATAATTATCTGTAAATTAGAATTTGAATTTTCCGGTTTTCTTCTCTTCTGCTTCCTTGGCCTTGAATGCAGCCATATCGTCCTCGGTATAGAACATGAACGGATCCTTCCTCGGCTCCTTGATTTGCTGCGGGATCGGGCTCTGGCCGATCCCTTCGAGGAACGACCGCATGCCCTTCATCTCGATGACTTCGCCGATCCGCTCTCTCGGCTTTGCATTGTCATCCCACCATTCCCAGATCTTCCGGACAAGGTCCTTAAGCTCGGTATAGGGCGGTTCGACCTTGATGAACGGTACGATAACCCATGAAAGGAGCGAACCAACAACGATCGGTGCCTTTGATCCGATACAGATGGTTGCGCCGCGCTCACCGCTCGGCCTGAGGGCCTTGGTCATCCGGGTAATACAGTGCATGCAACGGGAACATTCAGCGTCGTTGATCTTGAGCGCCTTGCCGTCATAACTTATGCACTGTGTCGGACACATATTGACGATCTCGGCATTGATGTCCATGCCGTTCTTGGCGTAGTTCTTTACCTCGTCCTGGTTGACCTCGATCTTGCCCTTCCAGGTGCCGATGATGGACATGTCGGCACGTGCAAGGGATGCAACGCAGTCACATGCACATCCTGACATCTTGATCTTGAACTTATATGCAAAGGTCGGCCTGTGGATCTCATCCTGGAACTCTTGGGTAAGCGCATAGGACAAGTCGAGAGTATCGTAGTTTGACCACTCGCAGCGGCCCGGTCCTATGCAGCAGCTCGGGGTCCTGAGGGCAGAACCAGAGCCGCCGAGGTCCCATCCGCGGGAAGAGTACTCAGCGAAGATGGCCTCGAGAGCTTCGGTCTTGGTTCCGAGAAGGACAAGGTCGCCGGTTGAGCCGTGCACGTTGGTAAGACCGCTGCCGTATTTGTCCCAGATATCGCAGATCTCTCTCAGCGCAGCGCTGGTATAGAAGAAACCTGAGGGCTGGTTGATACGGACCGTATGGAAGTGGGCAACGCCGGGAAACTCGTCACCGATCTCGGAGTATCTTCCAATAACTCCGCCTCCATAACCGAGGACGCCAACGATACCTCCATGCTTCCAGTATCCAACTTTGGTCTTGAAGCATTTCTCGAGATGCCCCACTGCGTCATTTGCCATCTCATTGTTCTTTGCAGCCTTCTTCATCTCTGTGACAAAGCTCGGCCATGGGCCTTTTTCGAGCTCGTCGATCAACGGCGTGTCATACTTCTTCATCGAATCCTCCTTTATGGTGATTGTTCATTGCCTAAAAAAACAGGAAGTGCAGGCTTTACAGCTTAAAATACCTGTTGCTTGATGGTCAAATAAAAAAAATTAATCCACAAATCATAATTCTTTATCTAATGTTCTCTGCCCTTTGTCCCTGATCATGAAACACGAAAAAGCCTTCCGGAATGGGGTATTTTCCTATTTACAATAGCCCCTCTATCAGTGCTATACTTACCGTGCTCTCACATACCGTTGTTTGCATATAAAATACATAGTTCCGGGAGGAATACGTGCGTAAAACCGTTCTGCTGGTAGCGGTGGCAGTCATGTTAATAGCTTCTTTCTCCAGCCTCTCTGCCCAGGTACAACCCAGCGTCAATGCCATCGAGGTCAAGGGACTCAAGCGTATTGAAGAAGGGGCGGTCAAGGCAAAGATATCGCAAAAACTCGGGGAGCCCGTCTCCCAGGAAAAAACAAATGAGGACATCAAGAATATCTTTGCCATGGGATATTTTGAGGACGTTAAGGCCGAGATCGAGGCCTTTGAAGGGGGCGTAAGACTTATCTATGTTGTCAAGGAAAAGCCCACCATCATACGGGTCGATTTCCAGGGAAATAAGGAAATCGAAGATGCAAAACTGAAGGAAAAAATTTCTGTAACGCCCGGGTCGATCGCTGACACGGTATTGATACAGGACAATGCGAGCAAGATCGGCAAGTTTTACGAGGAAGAAGGGTTCTGGCTTACCAATGTTGTCCCGGTGATCAAGAAGATCTCTCCTGATGAAATAAGTCTCACGTACCAGATTGATGAGGGTCAAAAGGTACGGATCAAACATATTGTGATCGAGGGAAATAAGAAGCTTTCATCGCGGCAGATAAAAAAGGTGATGGATACGAAGGAATGGTGGCTGTTCTCTTTCATAACGTCTTCCGGCTACTATAAAAAAGAGCAGATGGAGGTTGACATTGAGAAGATTCGAAACCTCTACTACAATAACGGGTTCCTGAAGGTAATGATTGCAGAGCCGGAGATCGCGGTCGATAATGACAAGAAGAAGATGACGATAAAGATCATGATCTCCGAAGGCGACCAGTTTACCGTAGCATCCGTCGACTTCTCCGGCAATACCGTGTTCGATAATGATACGATCAGGAAGAAAATAACCCTTGCGCCGAATACCCTCTTCCGGAAAAACATGCTCGAAAAAGACTTGCTTTCCATTTCTGAGCTTTATTCTAATAATGGATATGCCCTCGCGTCGGTTGTGCCGGACCTTCTGCCTGATGAGCAGAACAGGACCGTCAAGGTTTCCCTGAACATTGCCGAGGGAGACAAATATAGGATGGGAAGGATCGAGATATCGGGGAATACCAAGACCCGCGACAAGGTGATACGCCGTGAGGTTCGTATCGATGAAGGCGAGACCTTCGACAGCTCCAAACTGAAGCGGAGCTATGAGCGGATAAACAACCTGGGCTTTTTTGATTCCGTTGAGATGATACCCAAGCCGCAATATGAAGACAAATCCGTTGCTGTCGATATCAAGGTAAAGGAACGGCCTACGGGCTTCCTGAGCGTTGGCGGCGGGTATAGTTCCCAGGACAAGTTTATTGCAACTGCCGATATCACGCAGGGAAATCTCTTCGGCAGAGGCCAGTATATCAAGCTCAAGGGAGAGCTTGGCGGATCGAGCTCTTACTACGAGTTATCGTTCCGCGATCCCTATTTCCTGGATACGTTATACTCCTTTACCGCAGGCATCTACAAACACCAAAAGGATTATATCGAATACAATAAGGATGCCTATGGCTTCTACTTTGGCTTTGGAAAATCTTTCGCTGAATTTTGGAGAGGCGATATAACATACAATTTTGAGAAGTCGGATATTACGAATGTTGATAATGATGCGTCCATAATTGTCACCGACCAGAAAGGGAGACATACCCTCAGTTCCATCACCCCCACCATTGTCCGTGACAGCAGGGACAATTATATTGACCCAACGCGCGGATCTCGGAATTCGCTCACGGTGACGCTCGCAGGGCTGGGTGGAGACTACGGGTACTTTAAAGGTCTTATAGATTCGGGCTGGTACTTCCCGTGGGGAGAAACAACCTTCTTGCTCAGAGGACGCTTCGGATATGCCACCGAGGTTTTTGACAAGCAGTTGCCGCTGTTTGAACGCTTTTATGTGGGCGGCCTGAGTACGGTCAGGGGACTTGCCTTTGGCGATGCGGGTCCGCACGATTCGGCGACTGACGAAGCGATCGGCGGTACAACGGAACTCATTTTCAACACGGAATTCATTTTTCCCATTTCCCCTGAAATGAAGCTCAAAGGCTTAGTCTTTTTTGACGCCGGAAATTCTTATGATGGGTTCACCGAATTCGGAACGCTGCGGTATACTACAGGCCTTGGCATCCGCTGGATATCGCCTTTCGGTCCAATCCGGCTTGAATGGGGATATAACATTGATAAAAAACCGGGCGAAAGTTCCAGCAAGTTTGAGTTCGCCTTCGGAAGTTTTTTCTAATACCTATTAAGGAGAGATCGCATGAAAAAAGCAACATGGCTGGTAGTCGTTCTTCTTATGCTGACCGCAACGTCGGCAATTGCAGCAGAGGTCATTACGGTAAAAATTGGATATGTGGACCTCGTCAAGTCCCTGAACGAGTCTGAAGCCGGAAAAAAAGCGAAAACGGACCTTGAATTCCTGATCAAAACCAAGCAGACAACGATCGACGAAAAAGGCAAGGCTATTGAGAAGTCAAAGGCAGACCTGGAAAAACAGTCTTCCGTACTTTCTCCGGATGCGCGGAAGGCAAAGGAAGAAGAGATGGAGCGGATGCTCAGAGATTATCAGCGGCTGGTTGCTGACTCACAGAACGAGGTTAAAAAGAAGGAAGGCGAACTCACGAATGATATTCTGAAGGACCTGAGGGCCATAGTCCAGAAAATAGGGGAAGATGAAGGATACACGCTTATTCTCGAAAGCGCCGAAGGCCAGATTCTTTACGCGAAGAAAGAGGCTGACCTTACGGAAGTTGTCATAAAGAAGTTCAACGAGTCACGGGCAAAATCCAAGAAATAAGCCGGCATCAGGAACCAGACAAGAAGGCCTCCTTTTTACCGGAGGCCTTCTTGTCTGGCATGCGCTCTATACACGATGAATGTCAAAGAATTTGCAGAACTCATGCATGGTGAAGTAATCGGTGACCCCCAAAGGAACATCAGGGGAGTCGCTGGCATCAGGGAGGCCCGGGAGGGAGACATAACCTTCATTTCCTCTCCGCAGTACCTGCGCTATCTTATTGGGACAAAGGCATCCTGCGTCATTGTAAAAGAGCCCTTACCAGATCTCGCTATCCCGCAGATAAAGGTGCAAAATCCCCAGTTTGCCTTTGCAAAAGCACTCGAGCATTTTTATCCGAGGTCGGCACCTCCTCCGGGGATCAGCAAGCATGCCGCCGTTGCCGATAGTGCATCAGTTGCTGAAAATGCTGCAGTATATCCCTTTGCCTATATAGCGGAAGGCGTGGTCATTGGCAATGATACCGTTATCATGCCCGGAGCCTTTATTGGTGAGCGTACAAAGATCGGGAAGGAATGCCTGATATTTCCGAACGTCACCATCAGAGAGGGCATCTCCATCGGTGATAGGGTAATCATTCATGCCGGGACTGTTATCGGCTCTGATGGGTTCGGTTATGTCCTTGAAAAAGGGGAACATTACAAGATTCCCCAGGTGGGAGGGGTGATCATCGAGGATGACGTGGAGATCGGATCAAATGTCTCCATCGACCGTGCAACAATCGGCAATACCATTATCCGCAGGGGGGCAAAGATCGACAACCTGACCCAGATCGCACACAACGTCTCGATCGGCGAGAAGTCGCTGATCATTTCCCAGGTCGGAATAGCCGGTAGCACGGAGATAGGCGCTTTTACTGTGATCGGAGGACAGGCAGGTATTGCCGATCATACAACCATTGCATCAGGCACCATGGTGGCTGCACAGTCTGGAATGAAAGGCCAGATCGAAAAAGGCATATATGCAGGCTCCCCTGCAATTCCTCACGCCACCTGGCTCAGGGCGCAGGCCTTGTTCGCCAAACTGCCTGAGATGAGCAAGAAAATACGAGCGCTCGAAGAAAAGATAACCAGACTGGAAAAAGGAGAGAGATCATGATGAATATTCTTGATATCATGAAAAAACTGCCGCACCGCTATCCATTTCTTCTTGTAGATCGGATCATAGACTTTCAGCCCAATATCAGCATCACCGGGATAAAGAACGTGACCATCAATGAACCCTACTTCCAGGGGCATTTCCCCGGGCAGCCCATCATGCCCGGTGTGCTGATGATAGAGGCTATGGCACAAGTTGCCGGGGTCCTTGCTTTCAGCAGCGGCATTGAAGCAAAATCGGTTTTTTTTATGAGTATTGAAAAAGCAAAGTTCAGGAAGCCGGTCGTCCCGGGGGACCAGCTCAGGCTCGAGATAAAGGTGCTTCAGCAGAGAGGGAATGTCTGGAAGTTTTCCGGTGCCGCACGGGTAGACGATAAGGTTGCCGCGGAGGCCGATTTCACTGCCATGGTGACAGACAGGGAGATATGATGAAGACAAAAATTCATGAAACTGCGCTTATCCACCAGAAAGCTGAGATAGATGCCGGCGTTGAAATCGGTCCGTACTCCATTATAAAGAAAGGCGTACGCATCGGCAGGAACACGAAGCTCATCTCTCATGTCATCGTCGAAGGGGGAACCGAGATCGGTGAAGGCTGTACATTCCATCCCTTTACCTGTATCGGTCTGCCGCCCCAGGATATGAAATACCGGGGTGAGCCTACAAAGCTGATAATCGGCAGCAACAATACGATACGGGAATACGTGACCATCCACAGAGCGTCGGTAGGAGGGGACGAAACTACGACCCTGGGAAACAGTAACTTTCTCATGGCATATGTCCATGTGGCACACAATTGTAAAATAGGCAGTAACATCATTATGGCGAATGCTGCAACACTCGCCGGGCATGTCCTTGTCGAGGACTTTGCAGTGATTGGAGGACTTGTCGCTATTCATCAGTTTACGCGGATCGGCCAATATGCAATGGTCGGGGGTTTCAGCGGAATCGGTCAGGATATTCCTCCCTTTATGGTAGCTTCCGGGGCCAGAGCAAAGCTCTTTGGCCCGAATGTGATTGGACTGAAGCGGCACGGTTTTTCTGACGGGACGATAAACACCATAAAAAAGGCGTATAAGATCCTCTTTAGGGAAAAAAGGACGCTCAAAGACGCCATCAGAAAAGTCCAGGATGATTTTGCTGATTCGCCGGAAATAGTGCATCTCATTGCCTTTATTGAAAAGAACAAGCGTGGAATCTGCCGGTAATGTCGAAACTTGGCCTCATCGCTGGCAGTGGCGAACTGCCGCTTGCAGTAGCCGAAGAAGCACGGGCAAAGGGCTATGAGGTTATTGCCATAGGGCTTGAACCCTTGGCAGATAAGGCACTTGCCTCTGCCGTCAGTAATATACGCTGGATCAATGTTGGCAAACTCGGCGATATCATCGGCTATCTGAAAAGATCTGGAGTATCAGATGCCGTAATGGCCGGCAAGGTACCCAAATCGTTGCTGTATAAAAGCAAAATAACTCCAGACCTGCGTGCCATCAAACTCCTTTTCACCCTCAAGGATAAGAGCGATGACTCCATCCTTCTTGCTATTGCTAAAGAGCTGAAAAGGGACGGGATAACCCTGCTGAATACCACCGACTTTACCACAAGCCTCCTTACGCCTGAAGGAGTCATCACTGCCGAAGGCCCTACGGAAAATGAATGGAACGATATAGCCTTCGGCTGGGAGATTGCAAAAGAGATCGGGAGACTCGATATTGGCCAGACCGTTGTGATCAAGAACCAGGCCGTTATGGCGGTAGAGGCCATAGAGGGAACAGACGAAGCGATCCGGAGAGGGGGTTCGCTCGCTGGCGGCGGAGCTGTCGTAATCAAGGTAAGCAAACCGCAACAGGACATGCGCTTCGACGTGCCTGTTGTGGGGCCGGAAACGCTCATGTCGATGATCGCCGTGCAGGCACGCGTGCTTGCGGTTGAATCGCAAAAGAGCATCTTACTTCAGAGGGCAAGGATTGCGAGTGAAGCTGACAAGGCGGGTATCTCCATCGTCGGCATCAGGAGTAAAAACACTTCCTGAACTTAATCCTTGCTCCGAGCATTCTTTCGAACGCCCCGGCAGTTTCAGCTTTTGGGGTTGACAGCAAATGTTTTGTTCTGCTTAAATAACGTGCTACTTTTAGTTTTGAGCTGTTCTCGTAATCATAAATAACAAGGGAACAATCGCACGTTCCATTCCAGGGGAGGACCAGCAATCAAGCGCGTGTTTTTTCAGAGCGCTCCATCAAAGAAGCGCTTTCAGCTATGCATATGCAATAGCTATTAATACAAGGAAGAGGTGCCTATGTCACAAAAAACCTTTGCAGTTGCCGCCGCACCTTTGCTGTTCCTCTTTTTTTTGCTCCCTTCTCCTGTATTTTCACAGGAATCCGAAACCTGTCTTGACTGCCATAACGCTATGAAGGGAACGATAAAGGCACAGAGCGGCGCCATGGTAGATCTGAATGTGGATACTGAAAAGTTCAAGGCCTCTGTCCATGAAATGCTTCCCTGCACCGAATGTCATCTGAAGTTCTCTGATGCTTCTCATGCGTCATCTGGCTCAGCAGTTCCTTCAGATATCCTTTCGTTGTCTTCTAAAATATCGGCCAAGTTCTCCTCAGACCCCATTGCCGGTGCCGCTTGCATAAAGTGTCACGAAGAGGTATATCAGAAGGTTCTCTCCAGTGTGCATGGAAAAAACATCCTCGAGAAAAAACAGACGGATGGCGCCCTCTGCGCGGACTGTCATGGCTCTCCGCATTATATAACGAAGGCAAAGGATGGTAAGTCACCCGTCAGCCGCAGGTATCAGGTAGGGACCTGCGGCAAATGCCACGGCAACCAGGAGATCATCGAGAAATATAAGCTGGAGGAAAACGTCATGGACAGCTTCAGCGAAAGTTTCCATGGGCGAAAGCTTCTCCTCGGACACACACGTGCTCCGGTTTGCTCGAGTTGTCATAACGCACATGATATACGATCAAAAAGCGACCCCTTATCTCCGGTATTCGGCAAGAACAAACTTGAGACCTGCGGCAAGTGCCATAAGGGGGCAAATGAGAAGTTCGTTCCCGCAATCACCCATAAGCGTCCCGGTCCCATACCGCATTATGGCGAGAAATTGCTTATCCTCCTTACAATGGGTGTCTTTGCTTTCATTGTTATCCATGTTCTGCTCGAGGCCTTTGCTGATATACGGGACGCAGTCTTCAGGAAAAAGGAGGACAAATAATGAGCGAGTCAACCACCGCAGCCACAGGTATTCCCAAGGAAATCGAACGATTCAATATTATCTTTAGGATACAGCATGTACTTATGTTTACCACATTCCTTATCCTGAGTTTTACCGGATGGGGTCTGAAATATGCACATGATCCTGAGGGCCTCTCGAGCATATGGATCCGAATCTGGGGAGGACCTGACACTGCCGGCCTCATTCACAGGATAGCAGGCGTTACCATGCTTTTCGATTTTGTCTGGCATGTGATCTACCTTGTCTATCTGTTCGCAACAAAACAGATGACGATCAATGCCAGGACAACGGTCATCCCCCTGCCAAAGGACATTTTCGACGTGATCAAGAATTTCATGTATTTTTTCGGTCTTTCAAAAGAAAAGGCGAAATTCGGCAAATATTCCTATGCGCAGAAGTTTGACTATTGGGCCGTCTTCTGGGGCATGTTCATCATCGGCTTTTCAGGATACGCCCTGGCGTTTCCGATGCAGGTGTCTTATATCATCCCTTCTTTCGCGACGGGATGGATCTGGGAACTCCTGGGGCTTATGCACAGCGACGAAGCACTGCTCGCAATAGTTTTTATACTCTTCTGGCACTTCTACAATGAACACCTCAAGCCCGAGGTATTTCCGATGAGTTGGATATGGATAACGGGCAGAATATCGACTGAGCAGCTGAAACACCATCACCCTCTTGAATATGAACTTCTCTTCCCCGGGGAAGCGAAGAAAGAGAAGAAGGGATAGGAGGGGACATGACACTGACAAGAATAGTCGTTGTTGCATCACTGGTACTTGCGCTCTCTTCATGCAAATTCAAGGGAAATGTCGAGACGAAGTATGAAGAGCCGCAGTCGCCTGCTATAGCGTCACTGAAGGATTCAGGCCTCCCTTGTTTTAAATGTCATTCCTATGAGAAATATGCCCGGAATATGCCCGGAATCTTTTCCCATGCAAAACATAAGAGCGTCGGCGTTCACTGCAATACCTGCCATAGCACCAAGGAACACACGAAATCGAATGTAAACAAGGAGGCCTGCGATACCTGCCATAAGCTGACCTCATTCACGCTTGAGACATCAGGAATGCCGGTGAACTTCACCCATCAAAACCATGCCAGGAGATTCAACTGCGGCGAATGTCACCCGAGACTTTTCCTGATGAAAAAAGGGAGCACAAAACTGGCCATGGACGATATGTACAAAGGCAATACCTGCGGAGCCTGCCACAACGGCAAAAAGGCCTTCTCGACATCTTCCTGTGCCAAGTGCCATGCAAAAATGACAGGCTTCAAGAAGGCGCTTACGTACACATCAGCGGGCATGTCACCGGTCATTTTCAGTCATGAACTGCATACCGCCATGTTCGAATGCAACAACTGCCATACGGCTATCTTCAAATACAAAAAAGGGGGGTCTGGCATGAAGATGGATGACCTGTATCAGGGTAAGTTCTGTGCATCATGCCATAACGGCCAGTCAGCGTTCGGTTCCAGCGACTGCCAGCGCTGCCACAAGTAATACACAAGAAAGGGGCACGTTTTCGTGCCCCTTTGCCCGTTTCGGCTGCATATGTTGTCAATTGTTTAAATCTGCCTTCTTTCTCTCCTTGCCACGACATAAAAGAGCCGTCCTCGGGTCAACGTGATTGAACATACACGCTCGCTTTTCAGCTTCCAGCCAAACCACTTTCGGGATGACCAATTACCCTACGACGGCTCCAGAATGTTTAATGCGATGCTCCGGATCCGGGGAACCAAACACTTTTTCTAAGTGGGCGCTTCGAAGGATGCTTCAGGCTTCCCTCTCACAGCTGAGGGTTTGCTCACCACATCCTACTCCTGCTCCCATGCTCAGTTGCTTGATCCTCTGGTTTATCCCGGTCCAGAGTACCGCAAACCTGATCTTGCTCTTATTATACCTCTTTATCGGGTGTTGTCAAGATATTGTATAAGTTCCATACAAACGCATAGCCCTACAAGAAAACTGGAGGCTGTAATGACGAAGTAGCAGCTGAATCTGATATAATCTTTTTGAAAGCGAGGGAATATTCATGAAGATCAAAATACTTTTTCTTATGCTTTTTTTTGTATTGCTCTGCGGCAGTGCATTTGCGCCTCAAAGCTCTGCTTTGGCGCGTACCACGTTCTGGTCAAAAATGTGTGCATCATGCCACGACGGCAATACTGCCATTTCAAAAGATGCCATTCGGGAAAAGTATCAGACCATTGATGTCTTTACCGAAGCGGTCTTAAAAAAAGGCGGGCGCTGCATGAACATTCTGAAAAACGACGAGGACCTAATCAGAAAAGTGGCGAAAGAGATAGGATTGAAAGAATAGCGTGGAGTTCAACTCTCGGCAATCCCGAGCTTCTTGATCTTGCGATATAAGGTTGCGAGGTCTACATCCAGGGCTCGTGCCGCCTCTTCCTTGTTCCAGCTGTGTGCCTCAAGCGTTTCCTTGACGATCTTGCTTTCGCAGTATTCCATCCTGTCTTTCAGCGAATGACTTGTCTTCGCTCCCTGCTGTGTTCTGATCCTCTCCGGAAGATCAGACGGTTCTATCTTATCTGTTGATGCAAGAACCACTGCGCGCTCAATCACATTCCTCAGCTCCCGGATATTGCCAGGCCACGGATAGCCAAATAAGGTCTCCATTGCCTCATCACTTATCCCTGAAACATTCTTGTTGTTCTCTTTGCTGTATTTTTCAACAAAGTGTCGGGCAAGCACGCTGATATCCTCTTTCCTCTCCCTGAGAGGCGGGATCTTGACTTCAATGACATTCAGCCGATAATACAGGTCTTCCCGGAAGAGCCCTTTGCTGATCTGCTCTTCAAGATTCTTGTTAGTAGCAGCTACAAGCCGCACGTCCGCGTGAAGAGGCTTCGTATCTCCTACAGGGAGAACCTCACCACTCTCGAGCACTTTGAGTATCTTCGCCTGGAGCCCCAGCGGCATGTCGCCGATCTCGTCAAGGAACAGCGTCCCTTGGTCAGCCATGGTAATGAGTCCTTTTTTGTCTGTTGTCGCTCCGGTAAATGCTCCTTTCTTGTATCCGAACAGTTCGCTCTCGAGCAGGTTTTCCGGAATGGCAGAACAGTTAATGGATATAAAAGGCTTATCTTTCCTCTGGCTGTTACCGTGTACAACCTCGGCTATCAGGCCTTTGCCGGTACCGCTTTCGCCGAGGATGAGGATGTTACTCCTGGTCGGTATAACCTTCTGGAGCATCTCGAAGACGGAAAAGATCTGCGGAGAAACACCGACGAACTCCTTGCATCCCAACTGCTGGCTTAACTGCTGCCTGAGTATGAGGTTTTCCATGACGACAGTTTTGTGTTCAAGCAGCCTTCTGACCGTCATCTTTACGTCCTCATTGATAAAGGGCTTTACAATATAGTCGCTTGCTCCTTTTTTCATTGCCTCCACTGCCGACTCGACCGAGGCAAAGGCTGTCATGATTATCACGATAAGATGGGGATTTATCGCAAGTGCTTTCTCCAAGACCTCAAGGCCGTTCATACCCTCCATCTTCAGGTCCGAGATCACAAGATCAAAATCATCAGATTCTATCTTTTTTACCGCATCCTGACCATTATACGTGGTCACAACCTTGTATCCCTCCCTGCTCAGGAGAAATTCCAAGGCTCTGCATATATCACGCTCATCATCAACGACCAGAACCTTGTATGGATTAGCCTTCATGATGCGGCACCCTCACCCTGAATATGGTCCCTCCCTGAGGCCCATTCTCTGCGATGATATCTCCCTGATACCCTTTGATAATATTATAACTGACTGCCAGACCAAGCCCTGTGCCTTTTTCCTTCGTCGTGAAGAACGGATCAAAGATCTTCTCCATATTCTCCTCAGAGATACCGGGGCCCGTATCAGAAAAAGATATTTCCACATCATGCTCAAGACGCTGCGCCCTGATCTCCAGCACTCCCTGATTGAGCATTGCATCTGCAGCATTGAGGATGATATTTACGAAGACCTGTATAGATTGGGTCTCATTCACACGGACGCTGGGGAGATCCTCAGGAATGTCCTGTGTAATTTTAATATTCTTCATCCTCTTATCATATTTTACAAGGTCGAGTGTCATCCCGATAAGGTCACGCACATGATGATACTTGAGGTCCTTCATGGTCGTCTTCGCAAAACTTGACATCTGCCGCACGATGTCGGCGATCCTGTTAATATGTTTTGCTATAGTATCAAGACTTTCCTTCGTAAAGTCATCATGCTCCATCTCCCGGAGAATCTGGACATATGAGGAGATAGATGTGAGCGGATTGCCGATCTCATGAGCAACTCCCGCAGAGATACGCGCGAGGGCGGAGACTTTTTCGGAATGCATCATCTGCTCTTCCATCTTCTTCATGTCTGTTATGTCCTGCACGAGGACAAGGGTCTGCATATGGCCATCCGGTCCTACAAGGGTATTGGCGGTAAACTGAAAATATCCGCTTTTCCGGCCAAAATCGTGGTGAACAACCTCCTGAAGCACCCGGTTGTCGATGATCGCCTGCTGAAGATCATGTTCACCATAAATGTCATGATGGGTGACAGGCCCTTCCTCCCTGCCAAGCCACTGCCTGAGTGTCCTGTTCACCCAAGTAATGTTCGACTGCTCATCAACAAGAAAAATGCCGGCCCCAACGGTCTCAACAATGGCATTCAGCTTTTCCTTCTCGCTGATGAGCTCATCTGTACGCTCCTTAACCAGCTCCTGAAGTCTCGTAGCATAGTCCCTCAAAACCTCTTTGAGATTCACCTCTTCTGTCACGTCATTGCTGGAAAGGATTATTCCTGAAACCTCTCCGTGAAGGATAAGGGGGTTGATGTTGATATTAATATGAAGCGTCTCCTGACCCCGGACATATGCGTAATCGCTGACACGGTTGCTTACGCCGTCAAGGCACGTTTTCATATAGGCGGCAAACGTGTCCCGGTCCTTCTCTGAAGAAAAAGGAAAGACATCAAAGAAGCTGCTGCCGACAACCTCATCCTTCTTCTGTTTGCAGAACCTCTCCTGCGCAGAATTGAGTGTTCTGATCTTCATATCCCTGTCAAGCACCATGATTTTCGATTCGGTGCTCTCGAGAATATTTTCCAGATAATCTTTCGTCTGTACGATCTCTTTTTCGAGTTGACGCTGCGTTTCAAGGTGACGGGTCCGCTCCTGCGCCTTGATCCTCTGCCGGTTCATGACAACAATGCCGAATGCCGAAGCAACCGTTGCGATAAAGATAAAAATCACCAGAATGGAATGCAGCTTCATACTCTTTCTTATGCTGAAGGTCACTTCAGAATACGGAATGGTGACACATACGATCCATGTCATGTCAGCCACCTTCGCCCGGGAAAAAGCAATAATCTTGTCTTCGCCGTAGGGAGCCACATATGCACTGAACCCGATATCTTCACTCCTCAAAATCCGTTTCTCGACATCAAAGGATTCGTGGCATTGAAAACAGGACTTATCAGCAGCATAGATATTCTTCCCGACCATTTGTGGCTGGGTAGGATGATACAGAAGGGTCCCCTTTCCGTCCATCATCCACGCATGCCCTTTCGTACCTTCCTTGATAGCTGCAAGAAATTTCTGGCTTATGGTATGGAGCATGATATCGACAATCAGCACACCCTTCCGTTCGGACATACGCGCGATGGGCGTCAGCATAACGATCTTCTTACTCTCTTTCGAGAGGTCAAAGAACCTGACTTCTCCGATGGCAAGACCTGTTGCATCCCTGAGAAACGCCAGATCCTTTTCTGTCAACGATTCTCCTGATGAGCTGTACCGAAGCAAATTACGGCTATCGACAATCTTCAGGTTGATATTCATCTCTTCCCGTACCTCTGCAAAAGCGTCATTCACAAAATCTTCCATGTTCCTTGTGTCCAGTCCCCTGTCTGCCAAAAGCCGGGCAAAGGAAAGCATCTCTTCCGCGATATGGTCCATATGCCCTTCGATATTTTTTGCGACGGATTTCGCGATGAGAAGCTGCTGGCGGTTGAACTGCTCTGCCATCTCGCTCTGATAGTTTTGCTGGAAGAAAATGTTGAGCGTAATGATGAGAGAAACAATAAAAACGGCGAGAATGAGCAGAAAAATATTTGTCTTCACGTCGTTACCGCAGGACCTGCTGAAGTGTTTCCTTCATATGGCGATAATGGGAGCCTTCCCAATAGACTTTCGCACATTTTCTGCAGCGCAGGAAGCGTGCATATGTATGATAGACGTATTCCGGAACGCATTCTCTGATATCCTCAGCATTGTCGACACATACCAACTCACCGTTACACTGTGTGCAACGGCCCCGCAGGGGTCTCTCGCTGCTGCCGAGCAGTTGCTTCATCTCGGCAAGTTGATCGGTGATACGATCAGAGGTGACAAATATGCAATGACGTGCCGCCTTTCGGCGAGCAATACCCGTATCCCGCGTTATAATCGTCCGCTCCTCTTCCTGGGCACGTCTGATAAGCTGTCGATCGTCCATGCTCCGGTCATAAAGGACGTCATAGCCGAGCAATCTCAGCCATGTTGCAAGCCTCCCTAACATTACATCAACGATGAATTTCATTGCGTTGTCTCTGGCATCAGGGTATGAGCAGCGGCTATTTGCCACAGCTATACTATCATAGCATATCGCCGCGTGCCATCACCGCGCAACACTTCCGGTGCCGGGACAAAAAAAACCCCCTGTGCCCGTAGGCACAAGGGGTTTGTGCAGATCAACGAGCTACTCTGTTTCCAAGGCTTCAGAAAGTTGCGGCATGTGTTCACGCTGCACAAAGGTATTTCGGTAGCGCAGCATGCCGGTGCCGGCCGGGATGACCCTGCCCATGATAACGTTCTCCTTGAGCCCGCGAAGTTCGTCAATCATGCCATTGATAGCTGCCTCGGTAAGAACACGGGTTGTCTCCTGGAATGAGGCAGCGGAAACAAAGCTGTCTGTCGTAAGCGAAGCCTTGGTTATCCCAAGGAGGAGCGGTTTACCCTGTGCCGGTTTGCCGCCTTCCGCTTTTACTCTTGCATTCTCTTCCTGAAATGCCATCCTGTCTATTTGTTCGCCGATAAGGAACGAAGTGTCTCCTGAATCTTCTACCCGCACCTTCTTCATCATCTGACGGACAATGGTTTCAATATGCTTGTCGTTGATCGAAACGCCCTGAAGCCGGTAGACCTTCTGTACCTCATCAACCAGATATCTCTGAAGCTCTTTCGGACCAAGAATATCCAGAATACTGTGCGGGTTCACCGCTCCGTCCATGAGCGCCTCTCCTGCCTTTACCCAGTCTCCCTCATGTACACTTACATGCTTGCCTTTCGGGATATCATACTCCTTCGTTACCTCTCCTCCCTTAACAACCACGACGCGCTTGCCCTTCTGCGCACTCCGGAATTCAACGATACCGTCTATCTCCGAGACTACTGCCTGCTCCTTGGGCTTGCGCGCTTCGAAAAGCTCCGCAACCCTCGGCAGACCGCCGGTAATATCCTTGGTCTTTGTCGTTTCTCTTGGTATCTTTGCAAGGATGTCTCCCGGATAAACGATATCATTCCGGTCGACAACAATATGTGCGCCTGACGGTAGAAGGTATCGAGCAAGGTTTCCGGTACTCGGGATTTTGAGTGTTGCTTTACCGTGCTCATCCTTGATCGAGATCCTCGGCCTCATATTCGCTGGATAATCAATGATTACCTTATGGGAAAGGCCGGTTGTCTCATCGACCTCTTCTTTTACGGTTGCGCCTTCGACAATATCGCCCATAGCAATCTTGCCGCCGAGTTCTGTAAGGATAGGGGTTGAGTAGGGGTCCCATTCAACAAGTCGCTGGCCGATCTCAATACGTTTGCCCTCCTCGACAAGAAGCTTGGCACCATAGACAATGGAATACTTCTCCCGCTCTCTTCCTTTTGTATCAGTGATAGCAATGCTGCCATTCCTGTTCATGACTACGTAGAAGCCTTCACGATTCTTAACCGTATTGATATTGATGAATTTTACCGCCCCTGAATGCTTTGCCTCAAGGACCGTTTGCTCTACAACCTTGGATGCTGTTCCTCCGATATGGAACGTTCTCATCGTAAGCTGTGTGCCGGGCTCCCCGATGGACTGCGCGGCAATAATACCGACAGATTCTCCGGTCTCAACATACTCGCCCCGGCCAAGGTCCCTGCCATAGCATTTTGCACAGACGCCGAACTTGGATATGCAGGTAAGGACCGACCGTATCTTCACCTTGTCAACCCCTGCCTCGATAACCGCCCGCGCAACCTCTTCGGTGATCTCATGATTCCTCTTGACGATCAGTACCTTGTCCGGATCCTTAACGTCCTCAACAGCATACCTGCCGATGATCCTCTCCTCGAGCGGCTGAATGATCTCGCCACCCTCGACAAGCGACGTAACAACAATGCCATCCGTCGTTCCGCAGTCATCCTCGGTAATAAGAACATCCTGTGCAACATCGACCAGCCTTCGCGTAAGGTATCCCGAGTTCGCTGTCTTCAGCGCGGTGTCCGCAAGACCTTTACGCGCACCGTGCGTTGATATAAAGTACTGGAGCGGGGTAAGGCCCTCTCTGAAGTTTGCCGTAATCGGCGTCTCGATGATCTCTCCCGACGGCTTTGCCATAAGACCTCGCATGCCCGCAAGCTGCCGGATCTGTGCCGTGCTGCCTCTCGCACCAGAGTCGGCCATCATGAAGATGCTGTTGAATAATCGCTTCTCTTTCAGTTCTTCCTCTGATGCCATCTTACCGTCTTCGGCGCCGAGCTCTTTCATCATTTCTTCAGCGATACGCTCGGTGACATTGGCCCAGATGTCGATGACCTTGTTGTACCGTTCACCCTGGGTGATAAGTCCGTCAGCGTACTGGCTCTGGACCTCCATCACCTCCTTCTCTGCATGATCTATCAGCTCTTTTTTCTTATTCGGGATATGCATGTCTGCCATGCATATCGATATCCCGGAGTTTGTTGCAAAATGGAATCCCAACTTCTCAAGATTATCGAGAAAGACAACGGTCTGCCTCCTACCGACTCTCTTATATGAGTCCTCAATGATCTTGGAAAGAGCCTTCTTGGTCATGTCGCGGTTGATATCATCAAATGCGATATCCTTCGGCACGATCTCGTAGAAGAGCACTCGTCCGGCGGTGGTCTCAACCATGGAACCACCGATGCGGACCTTGATCCGTGCGTGCTCGCTCAACTGCCCCGCGTCATAGGCGATCCTGACATCTTCCGGGTCGGCGAATATCTTGCCCTCGCCTTTCGCCCCTTTTCTTTCCTTCATCAGGTAGTAAATGCCAAGCACCATGTCCTGCGTCGGCAGCAGGATCGGTTTTCCGTTGGCAGGGGAAAGCACGTTGTTCACAGACATCATGAGTACCCGTGCCTCGATCTGAGCTTCAAGAGAAAGCGGCACATGGACCGCCATCTGGTCACCGTCAAAGTCTGCGTTAAAGGCGGTACAGACAAGAGGATGAAGTTTGATCGCCTTGCCTTCGACAAGGATTGGGTCGAACGCCTGAATGCCAAGCCGGTGGAGGGTCGGGGCACGGTTGAGCAGCACCGGGGTTTCGCGTATCACTTCTTCAAGTGCATCCCAGACCTCGGGCGACTCCTTTTCCACGAGCTTCTTCGCTGCCTTTATGGTCGTTGCATATCCTTTTTCCTCAAGCTTATTGAAGATAAAGGGCTTAAAGAGTTCAAGAGCCATCCTCTTCGGAAGCCCGCACTGGTGGAGCTTGAGGTCTGGACCGACGACGATAACCGATCTGCCTGAATAGTCGACCCTCTTGCCGAGCAGGTTCTGCCGAAATCGCCCCTGTTTGCCTTTTATCATATCACTCAGAGATTTGAGCGGCCTCTTCGTCGCTGTCTTCAGGACCTTTGATCTGCGGCCGTTATCAAAGAGCGCATCAACGGCTTCCTGGAGCATCCTCTTTTCGTTCTTTATGATAACGCTCGGAGCCTTCAGCTCAACAAGTCTTTTGAGCCTGTTGTTCCTGTTAATAACCCTCCGGTAAAGGTCATTCAGGTCTGATGTCGCAAAACGTCCGCCTTCAAGCGGGACGAGCGGTCTCAGATCGGGAGGAAGCACCGGGATGACATCCATGATCATCCAGTCCGGCTTATTCTCAGACTTTCTGAACGCTTCGACTACTTTGAGCCTCTTCGTCAACTTCTTTTTGACTCCGATAGAGGCTGCCTCTTTGATCTTGCTCTTCAGCTCACCACTGAGCGTTTCGAGATCAACAACCCTGAGCAGCTCCCTGATTGCCTCAGCCCCCATGCCGACCTTGAATCGTGTGCCGTACTCGGAGAATTTCTTTTTATACTCATCGTCGCTCAGGAGCTCTTTTGTCTTCAGCGGTGTATCTCCGGGGTCAACAACAATATAACTCTCAAAATAGAGGACCTTTTCAAGGTTCCTCATGGTCATATCCAGGAGAATACCTATACGGCTCGGCACGCCTTTCAGGAACCAGATATGTGCAACCGGACTCGCAAGCTCGATATGACCGAGCCTCTCGCGTCTCACCTTTGACTGTATGACTTCGACACCGCACTTGTCACAAACAATACCACGGTGTTTCATCCGCTTGTACTTTCCGCAGATACACTCCCAGTCCTTGATGGGACCAAAAATCTTGGCGCAGAACAGGCCGTCTCGCTCGGGTTTGAACGTACGGTAGTTGATCGTTTCCGGTTTCTTGACCTCGCCATATGACCATTCCCTGATCCTCTCCGGTGAGGCAAGCTTTATTCTGATAGCCTCGAAATCCGTCGGATTTTTAGGCTTTTGGAAGATGGCGTAAATGTCTTCTGCCATGCTATTCCCCCTTCTTCTTTTTCTCCAGGAGCTCTACATCAAGGCCCAGGCTCTGGAGTTCTTTAATTAACACATGGAACGACTCGGGGACGCCCGGCTCGAGCGTTGCATCCCCTTTTACGATCGCTTCATACATTCTCGCCCTTCCGGATACATCGTCGCTCTTTACCGTCAGGAACTCCTGAAGCGTATGAGCAGCGCCATACGCTTCCAGTGCCCAGACTTCCATCTCACCGAGCCGCTGGCCACCAAACTGGGCCTTTCCGCCAAGAGGCTGCTGCGTCACGAGAGAGTATGGACCAATCGAGCGCGCATGGATCTTGTCATCAACAAGGTGATGGAGTTTGAGCATATACATCTGCCCTACCGTAACCGCTCTCTTGAACGGTTCACCGCTTCTGCCGTCATAGAGCTGCACCTGGCCGTTGCTCGGCAAATCAGCCTTCTTGAGCAGGTCCTTGATCTCAGACTCCTTTGCTCCCTCGAATACCGGGGTAGCAACATGGAACCCGAGTGCCTTCGCCGCCCACCCAAGATGCGTCTCAAGGATCTGCCCAACGTTCATACGGGAAGGAACGCCCAGGGGATTCAGGACGACGTCTACCGGCGTCCCATCCGGCAGATAGGGCATATCTTCTTCAGGCACCACCATCGCGACAACACCCTTGTTCCCATGTCGTCCCGCCATCTTGTCGCCGATCTGTATCTTGCGTTTCATAGCGATATAGACCTTGGCCAGTTTGTTGACACCAGGAGGAAGCTCATCTCCCTTTCTCACCCGGTCGACCTTTTCGTCATAGCGCGACTCAAGAAAGCGCACATACTGGTTCGCCTCGGTATTGATGCCGTCGATCTTCTCCTGAACGCTCTCTTCCATGATCCGTATACGCATGAGGGAGTCGTCCTTTATATTTTCAAGATGATTCTCGGTCAGCGCTTTTCCCTTCGGACAGATGACTTCCTTCGTCTTTGTGTGCTTGACCTCTTCAACAACCCTCTGTCCGAGGAAAAGCTGACGAAGCTTCGTGTATTTTTCTTCCTTGATGATCTTGATCTCTTCCTCAAGGTCCCGCTGAAGCCGCTGGATATCCTCTTCCTCAATGCTCTTGGCTCTTCCGTCCTTGGCAATGCCCTTTCGTGAAAAGACCCTGACATCAACAACCGTCCCTTCGATACCTGGCGGGACATACAGGCAGCTCTCCTTGACCTCTTCGGCCTTTTCACCAAAGATGGCCCTCAGCAGTTTCTCTTCCGGTGTGAGCTGGGTTTCTCCTTTCGGCGTTACCTTGCCGACAAGGATGTCGCCGGGCTTCACTTCAGCACCGATCCTGATTATGCCGAAATCGTCGAGGTCCTTCAGCGCCTCTTCACCAACATTCGGAATATCCCTGGTTATCTCTTCGGGCCCCAGTTTGGTCTCACGAGCCTCAACCTCGAACTCCTCGATATGGATCGAAGTATAGACATCTTCCTTGACAAGCCGTTCGTTGAGCAGGATTGCATCCTCAAAGTTATAGCCTCCCCAAGGCATGAATGCAACGAGGACGTTCTTGCCCAGCGCGAGTTCGCCAAGGTCTGTCGATTGTCCGTCCGCAAGAATGTCACCCTTCCTGACTGAATCGCCCACATGCACAATCGGCCGCTGATTGACACAGGTCGCCTGGTTAGACCGCTGGAACTTCACCAGGGTATAGATATCAACACCGCCGTCGCCTCCCGATGTCCTTACCACAATACGCGTCGCATCTACGCTCTCGACCTTGCCTGCTCGTTTTGCCTGGATCACGGCCCCTGAGTCCCGCGCAGCAACAAACTCCATACCCGTTCCGACCACCGGCGCTTCCGGTGTAATCACCGGTACAGCCTGGCGCTGCATGTTGGACCCCATAAGTGCCCTGTTGGCGTCATCATTCTCAAGGAACGGGATCAGCGATGCTGAGATACCGACGACCTGCTTCGGTGAAACGTCCATATATTGGACCTCTTGCGGCGTAACCATTCTGAAGTCTCCCCCTTCGCGGGCAGAGACATGCTCGCCAATGAGCCTACCGTTCTTGTCAACGGGGGAAGTTGCTTCAGCGATGATGAACTTCTCACCCTCGATAGCTGAAAAGAATTCGATCTCCTCTGTCACCTTGCCGTTGGTAACTTTACGGTACGGCACCTCGATGAAGCCATAATCATTCACCCGCGCGTAGGATGCAAGCGACGTAATGAGGCCGATGTTGGGACCTTCAGGGGTCTCGATCGGGCATATCCTTCCGTAATGCGTCGGATGGACGTCCCTGACCTCAAAACCTGCCCGCTCCCTGGTCAGTCCTCCGGGACCGAGCGCTGAAAGCCTCCTCTTGTGCGTTATTTCTGAAAGAGGATTTGTCTGGTCCATGAACTGGCTGAGCTGACTCGATCCGAAGAATTCCTTTACGGCTGCCATAACCGGTTTCGCATTGATCAAATCGTGTGGCATGGCCCCCTCAAGCTCGGTAAGGGTCATCTTCTCCTTGATCGCCCGCTCCATCCTCACCAGCCCGATCCTGAATTGGTTCTCAAGGAGCTCACCGACACCCCGGATCCTGCGGTTGCCGAGATGATCAATATCATCTACCTCGCCTTTTCCCGTCCTGAGGTTGAGGATATACCTCACGATTTCGATGATATCCTTGTCAGTAAGCACCCGTATATCAAGCGGGACATCGAGGTTAAGCCGTTTGTTCAGTTTGAGCCTTCCGACCGGCGACAGATCGTAACGCTTCGGATCAAAGAACAGTCCGTTAAAAAGGTCCCGAGCAGCTGCCTGCGTAGGAGGCTCGCCGGGCCTGAGCTTCTTGTATATTTCTATGAGCGCCTCTTCCTGGGTGCCTACCTTGTCGGTAAGCAGCGTATCGCGGAGTGAGGACAGATAATTCGTATTATCTATGAACAGCAGATTGAGGGTGTCGATCTTCAGTGAAAGCACCTTGTTAAAGGCATCTTCTGTGAGGACCTCATTCCCTTCCAGAATCACCTCTCCCGTTGAAGGATCTACGATGTCCTTCAGGGTGATCCTCCCGACAATCTCCTCCTTTGTTATCGGGATGGTCTTTATCCCGGAAGATTCCATTTTCTTTATCGCCCCTTTGGTAATCTTCATTGCCTCACGGACGATCACTTCCTTCGTATCAGGAGCTATGATGTTCTGTACGGATTTGCTCCCTGCGAGGACTTCACTCACCCCCCGAGCAAAAGCATTACCTTTTATCGTGATCGTCTCGACCGGATAAAAGGTCTTCAGGAGTTCCTCGTTCGAATAGCCAAGTGCTTTGAGCACAATAGTCGCCGGAAGTTTCTTCCTTCTGTCGATTCTCACGTACAGTATATCTTTTGAGTCGAATTCGAAATCAAGCCAGGACCCGCGGGAAGGGATGACCCGCGCTGAAAACAGCAACCGCCCGCTTGCATGCGTCTTTCCCTTGTCATGGCTGAAGAACACTCCCGGTGAACGGTGGAGCTGGCTCACGATTACGCGCTCCGTGCCGTTAATAACGAAGGTCCCCGTTTCGGTCATAAGCGGCATTTCGCCTATGTAGACTTCCTGCTCGCGGGATTCCTTCAGTTTCTTCTTTCCGTTAGCATCGGATTCAAACATGTTCAGCTTTACGCCGATCTTGAGCGGTGCGGCAAAGGTGATGCCCTTCTGCAGCGATTCCCGCACCGAATATTTCGGCTCACCGACCATGTATCCGACAAACTCTATCTCCGCTGTCTCATTATAGTCGGTTATCGGGAAGACGCTGACAAAGGCAGACTGCAGCCCCATATCCTTCCGTTTTTCCTTCACTATGTCTTTCTGCAGGAACTGCTCGTAGGAGCGCTTCTGTATCTCTATAAGGTTCGGGACTTCAAGGAATTGGGGAACCTTGCCAAAATCCAATCGTTTTCTGAGTACCTTGGCCATATGTCTCCTTCTGCGTGTAAAGGCAAAGGTAGAGGCAGGGTCTCTGCCCGCCTCTACC
>QKDO01000067.1 GCA_003252075.1 Nitrospirota bacterium | reverse complement strand
CACCCGTGAGGGGATTTTCTGCATTGGATATTCCACGGATCTTCAACATCACCGAAAGTGCTCACCGCATCCATAACCCGTTCACACCCGAAAAGCTCGCCACTCTCGGCGCGGCGCTGCGTCTGGAAACCGGAACCCGAGTGCTCGACCTCGGCAGCGGTTCGGGGGAGATGCTGTGCACTTGGGCACGCGATTACGGAGTCATCGGCACCGGCATCGACATGAGCCAGTTGTTCACCGAGCAAGCGAAACTACGCGCTGAAAAACTCGGTGTCGCTGATCAAGTCAAGTTCATCCATGGTGATGCTTCCGGCTTCGTCTCTGACGAGAAGGCCGGTGTGGCAGCCTGTCTCGGTGCCACGTGGATCGCTGGGGGAGTCGCCGGCACCATCGAGCTTCTGGCGCAGAGCCTCCGCCCCGGAGGGATCATCCTCATCGGCGAGCCCTACTGGCGGCAGTTACCGCCGACGGAAGATGTTGCCAAGGGGTGTCTTGCCGGCTCAATCTCCGACTTTCTCCTGCTTCCAGAACTTCTCGCGTCTTTCGGCCACCTCGGCTACGACGTCGTGGAAATGGTTTTGGCAGACCAAGACAGTTGGGACAGATACGAGGCGTCTAAGTGGCTCACCATGCGCCGATGGCTTGAAGCCAATCCCGACGACGAGTTCGCGAAAGATGTTCGAGCCAAACTAACCTCGGAACCCGAGCGCTACGCCGCTTACACGCGTGAATACCTGGGCTGGGGCGTGTTCGCGCTGATGACGCGGTGATGAGGGGATTACCGGGCGACTCAGAAAGTGGGGAAAATCCAATCATGGCTGACACCTATAAGGCCCCGGACTGCGAAAAAAAAGGACTGATCCCGGATGCAAAGTAAAAATCAACCGTAACGTGCCGTAAAGATCGTCTTTGGTCCTGACGTGGTCCAAAACGGCGTCAGAAAAACTTCTGCACCAAACCTGCCTACCGGCAGGCAGGCACCTGCCGAGATTCCCTGGCCGGCTATGCCGAGCGTGCAGAGCCCAGGAGCCTGTCCGTCGCCCGCCGGAAAATCAATGAATAAAAACGAGGCGAAAGGGTAACATAGAAGCCATTGTCACAGGAGTTGGACTATAGGGCGCACAAGCTGCGGGGCTCAATGGCAGACCGGCTGCATGACGTTGTCCGCATCCTCCTGCCTCTGTTTAGCGCCGCCACTGCATACTGAGATGTGCTCCATGAGGCAGGCGTTTATAATAGTGTTCCCAGCAATAGCGCTGTTCATCTCCGCGTGCAAGTCAGAACCGGGCATCGATAAAGGCAAGTTTGCGGAATTAAACCGGACTGCCCAGGACCTGAGGGCCGCCATTACCTTGAGCAACCCCTGTGATGTTCCTGATAATTTGCAGCAAAGACTGGCATCGGGAATAACAGCCCTCAAGGACAAGGCGAGTTCAAAAGAAGAGCATAACCTGATTGCGGCTTACAGGCAGCTTTTGACCACCCACAAGGATGGCTTGCTGCTATGCCGATATCGGACCCAATTTTCCAGCTTCGATTTCTTTCCGAAGGGAAGCATCTACGTATCCCAGGAGCTCGATCCCCTGGTTGAAAAATACGATCTGTCGGTGGAGAAACATGTATACAAGGGCACAGGGCAGTATATGCGGAGCATTGACGGTAATTCGATACAGGTGGTCCGGGAAAGCGCACGGGCCCAGATAAAGAACATAGAAAACATGATGTATTACCAATGACCTGCAGCCATCTTCTGCAGCAGCGGAAAAAGGAGGTTATACCTAACCCATGACAGATGCAATAGCCTTACTCGTATTACTGATCGGATTGGAGCTGGTGCTCGGCGTCGACAATATTCTGGTCATTTCCATCTTTGTGGGAAGACTGCCGCAAGCGCAGAGGAACGCCGCGCGCATTGCGGGCCTTGCCGTGGCCCTGCTTGCAAGGATTCTGCTACTGTTCATCCTCCTTCAGCTCGCGAGCCTGACCAATAACATCGTACTGCATTATTCGGCCCGGGACATCATACTCATCATCGGCGGACTGTTTCTGTTATGGAAGGCAGTCAAAGAGATCCATCATACCATCGAGCTTAGAGACGATCATACATCTCAGGGGGGAAACGGATACAAGAATTTCTTCGGCATCATATCCCAGATCGTCCTACTGGACATTGTTTTTTCGATCGATTCCGTCATCACGGCTATCGGCCTCACGGACAAGATCTGGATCATCATAGCGTCGGTGATCACGTCATTCCTGGCTATCCTTGCCTTTGCGAATGCGAAGCCAATAGGAGACTTCATACTCGAACGTCCCTCACTGAAAATTCTGGCCCTTTCATTCCTGATCACTATCGGCATTACCATTTTTATGGAGGGCATGCACAAGCATGTCCCAAAGGCGTACATCTATCTGCCGATGGGGTTTGCCCTTTTGGTCGAAATATTACAGCTTCGGTATGAGAGCAACAAGAGAAGGAAGGCCGGGCTTGCTAGTGCACCAGCAGGAGATTGATACGAGACCGCCGGATACGTCTTCTTGATGTCGGCGCGGTACTGCTGAACAGCTTATACCTACTGCCTGCGGCGTTGCCGTCGCATATGACAAAGGTCATATCATTCCCTGCTCTCCTGCGGTAAAATGCATCTATAACACAGCAATCGCACGTAAGGAGGATGAAGATATGGCAATGACAGAAAAGAAGCTTATCACAAAGGATTCGCTCATCGGGGATGTGATCAGG
>QKDO01000007.1 GCA_003252075.1 Nitrospirota bacterium | reverse complement strand
GTATGACCTTTACCATCACCTTATTAGTCTTCGGTTTGGAAACTGCAGGAACACTCCAGCTGAAGCTGGAAGCTCCGAGATTGGGAGTGCCCTGCGCAGTCTTCCAGGTTGTCCCTTTGTTCAAGGTGTACTTGACTACTACACTGTCCGCAAGGGCTGCCGCACCATTTGCTGTCCATGTAATGTTGTACGTCGAATTCTGGGGCACTACCTCGGTAGCAATCGGTGTGGCAATGGTCAGCACATCAACGGAGAATGTGCCCGATTTGACAGCCCCGAGCTTAACATTACTGCCGTCATAGGCAAAAACCTTTATGATGGCATTGGTGATGTTCTTTTTGATATTGGGCACAGCCCATGGTGTGGTCGTATCGGTCACGCCTTTTGCCAAGATAGACCACGTAACCCCGCCATCGATGGAGAGCTTGACCTTATAGGATGCTGCGCCGTTCTGCGCTGTCCAGGTGACAGCATAGGGAGCGCCGGCGGGGACTGATTCACCTGCTGCAGGCTGTGTCACGGTAAAGTCTACAGTCGGCGGAGGCGGGCCACCAGCAAGCTGATCATAAAGGAGATCACCATCATTGTCGAGGCCTTTGCCGTCGCCGCTGAAGTCTTCAGGTACGACATTGCCGATTTTGAGGGCGCTCGTTATATTGACTCCTGCAAGGCCGTAGTAGGGAGGATTGTTGCTTTCCGGCAGTGGTGTGGGGTCACCGGCATGGCATGATGTCGCTCCACATGAGGAAGCACCCGTTGCCCTATGGTGCTGACGGAGACCTGCGCCGAGCTTAACTCCATTATAATCATTCCCGTGGCAACCGACACAGCCAAGGCCTGGAAGTCCGGAATAACCTCGTGAACTATTTGTGCGCGTGCCGTCTCCGTTTACCTGGTGACATGCTCCGCAACGATCCGCATTTGTGCTGTCAAGCATCTGATTTCTGTGGGTGTCGTGCTTATTGACCGGCCATTGTGCGCTCTTAGGTGATGAAGGATCAAGAAATGAACCATGACAACCATTGCAGCCGCCACCGTAGCTGTCAAATGCATACGCGCTTGATACCGAACCAGCAAGCACTGCAATTGCTATAAAACAAAAAAAAGTGAATATTCCTTTCCTCATTTTCCTCTCCTTAATTCTTTACGCGTTATTAATCGGCCGGATAGTGATTTCATTATCCTTGTCCCACTCTTCGCTTATTTTAGGAGTTCATTCTGTGATTATTATGAAAATTGGATTAAATTCCCTTCATGAATGTAATGGGGCACGTCGGGTGAAGATGACAGCAGATGATGAGGGGAAAAGCCTTCTGGGAGGTCGGCGAGCGGGGCTGTTAAAGGTGTTTCTTCTCCCAGGCAAGGGCTTTTTCATAGGCAGCATACTGACGTTCCCGTCTGCGGAACTCTTTTGCATGGAGCCTGCGGCGGCCCGCAGCGGTCTCGGCCCGCAGATCTGCGTGGAGCATTTCATGGTAAACGATGAACTCTACGAAGTAGGAAGGGACAGACCGTCTGTCCAGCAAGGGGTTGATGCGCACGACATTCGTAGCACTGCAGTAAGTGCCCAGCGTGATCCTGCGCGGTCTTCTGCCGCAGCGGTTATTCCCCCAGGTAATGCCTGCTGTTATACGGTTGTCAAAATATTCCCTATTCAGGCGATCAAAGATGTCTGCCAGGCAGTGAACTGTCCCATGGGGGGTCAGAACCGTGCGGCGGCAGGCAGGGTGTTTGGGGTGCGGACTGTTTCTCCTGATAAAGTCACGGATCAGCGGCCTGCATTCTTTCCTGCCAGCAATGAACCCCGCAACAGCCGTGAGAACCTCATCCCCGGCATGGAGGAACATCCGGTGAAGACGTACCGCGATCATCCCGTTTTTTTTTGCCGCAGAGAGCATGCTTGTTGCATTGTCGGTGATTGTCAGGGAAACGGGTTTCCCTGAGAGATGGGCAAGAAGACCACTGAGACAGGAAAGGTCACGATCGAAGGGCAGGGTCAACTGTCCGCCCGGAACCGGCAACGATACGGTTCTTCTATTCATCGCCGGAAATTTTTTTTGACTGCGTACTGTCCATGCTCAGTTTTTCCCAGCGGTACCAGAAGGTCTTATAGCTCATGCCGAGCAGTTTGGCAGCCTTGGCCACTACCCCGTGCGATTTTGACATGGCCTTCCTGAGTAAGTCTTTTTCGAGCTCCTCGAAATTGATCCCTTCTTCCGACAGGTCGAAATCAAAAGAGGTGATCGGCTCCGCTGTCCTGAGTTCGCTTTGTATGTCGTTCAGGTTTATGGATTCATGATCGCTCAGGACGACAGCCCGCTCAATGACCGATTCAAGCTGCCGGATATTGCCGGGCCAGGCATATTCATGGAGTGCCTTAAGCGCGGCCTGTTCGACGCTTCGGATCCTTTTACCAAACTCGCGGCTGTATTTTGCCCTGAAGAAATCCGCGAGTTCTGCAATGTCTTCCTTTCTTTCCCTGAGGGGAGGGAGCGGGATGGTTACCACCTTAAGCCGGTAATACAGGTCTTCGCGAAAGGAATTCTTCGCCAGTTCCTTTTCGAGATCCTTATTGGTAGCGGTAATAATCCTGACATCTATTTTTATGGGGTCTTTGCCGCCGAGCCGCCGTATCTCCCTGTCCTGAAGGACGCGCAAGAGCTTTGACTGCATCATCAGGGGCATGTCGCCGATTTCGTCAAGGAAAAGGGTGCCGCCGTTCGCAGCCTCGAAAAGGCCGATCTTCCGTGCGGATGCCCCGGTAAAGGCGCCCGGTTCATACCCGAAGAGCTCGCTCTCGAAGAGGTTTTCCGGAATGGCAGCGCAGTTCAGCGCGATGAACGGTTTTGATTTTCGGGGGCTGTTGTAATGGATTGCCCGTGCAATAAGCTCTTTCCCGGTGCCGCTTTCTCCGATGATCAGAATGGTCGCGGGACTGCATGCCACCTTTTTCATGATCGCCATGGCCTCTTGCATTTTCTGCGACCTGCCGACGATCCCTTCCATCCGGAAACGATCATATAATTCTTTCTGGAGATGGAGGTTTTCCTTGAGGAGGTCGGCGTGCTCAGCAGCACGCCTGACGGTGAACAAAAGATGATCCTTCTCGAGCGGCTTCTGGAGATAGTCGAACGCCCCTTTCTTCATGGCTTCGACGGCAGAACCGACAGTGCCGTGCGCTGTCATGACGATGAAGGTGCCTGAAGAGTTTTCCGCCCTTGCGGTTTCAATGAACTCGATGCCGTCCATGCCCTCCATCTTCAGGTCTGTCAGGACTACGTCAGGCTGGAATTTCTTCAGGGTCTCCAGCCCTTCTTCACCCGAGGAGGCAGTATGGGTCTCGTAGCCCTCGTCGTCAAGTATTGTCTTCAGAATCTCCCGCTGCAGGGGTTCATCGTCTACCACGAGGATCACGGACATGACGGATCTCCTTTCACGATTCCTTTTCAAGGGGCAGGATGGTGATGATCGTTGTCCCCCTGCCTTCGATGCTTCTGATCTCAAGTTTGCCCTTATGTTCCTCGATCACCCGTTTTGTCAAGGCAAGGCCGAGGCCGAGCCCCGAGCTTTTTGTCGTAAAAAAGGGGTCGAATATCCTGGAAAGCCTGTCCTCAGGTATCCCGATTCCCGTATCTTCTATGCTCAGCTGGAACCTGTTCTCGATCTGCCTTGTTATGACCGTCAGCGTGCCCCCTCTCGCCATTGATTGAAAGGCATTCAGGATAATGTTGTAGAGACAGGTCTTGATGAACTCGGGATCTATCAGGAGATCAGGGGTTGATTCATAAGTCCTGATGATCGCGATGTTCTCCTTTTGCGCCTTGGCAGCAACGAGATCGATCACGTCATCGACAAGTCTGCATATATCGGTCATGCGGCGGTTAAGTTCAAGCGGCCTCCCGTATTCGAGGAAACTCTCGGCAAACCTGCTTACCCGCTGGATTTCATTTTTTATGTTGACAATCAGTGACTCAAAGTTATTCTGCGTAGCGCTGTCAGTGGGCCGGTATTTTTCCCTGATCAGGTCGATCGAAAGGCTGATGAAGTTCAGCGGGTTCTTGATCTCATGCGCTATGCTGGTGGCAAACTGACCGATGCCTGCCAGGTGCTCCGCCTTTCTCAGCTTCTCCTCAAGGTCGCGCTGTTCCCGGAGCTTTCCGACCATGTGGTTGAAGCTCTGGGCAAGATGGCCGATCTCATCCTTCCGTTCGGTGCTGAGCTCGTGGTCAAGGTTTCCGGCTGCGACGCTCTGCGCGACCGCAACGACCTTTTCGATCGGCTTTACGTAGCTTCTCGACAGATATACGGTCAGCAGCATGCCGATACCGAATACGAAGGCCGCAACAAGGATTCGCTGGAGCATGCGCTTTCTCATGGACACCGAGAAATCTTCGGTGTTTATGGTGAGGTGGATGTAACCGAAATGTTTTTCCCCGGCCACGACCGGTATGATCACATTATAGGAGAGGCCTTCGTCCGTGACCGGTTCACCGAGTTCCGCCTTAAAGATGAGCTCCTTACGCTTAGTCGTGAGGTCTTTGCCGACCTTCCGGGGGTCCGAGCTCGAAATGATCTTCTCGGAATTGTTGCTGATGATCGAGATCTCCTTGACGCCCCGCGTATTCAGTTTCTTCATGTAGCCCTGCAGGCGTTTCTCGTCTGTAGCGCCCGTACTGGTGACCTCCTCGACGCCCACCTGGATGGCCTTTGAGAGTTCTGCTGTCTGGTTCTCGAACTCGCGATACATTGCCTGCTCTGTCTCAAAATAAAGGATAAAATATACGCTCATGAGGCTGAGACTGAGGAGAAGCATCATGGAAATAAGCTTCTGGTTCAGGGAAAGTCTGAGGAAGTATTCCCGCAGACTTCTTATGATGGTATCCATAGAGGTATTGTTATGGAATTTTTGCCGCGCTGTCAATGAACCTTCCTCCGAGATGCAAACACCTCCTCAGGTCCGCTGACCCCGAGGAGGTGTGCAGGTATACAAGGCAGTACTGATTAGTAACCGCTTGCCTTCTTCTTCGCCGGTGCCTCAGGCTTCTTTTCCTCAGCCTTCGGCGCAGCCGGTGCAGCCGGCTTCTCAGCAGCCTTTTCAGGCTCAGCCTTCTTCTCTTCAGCCTTCTTGGCCTTTTTTGTCTTCTTCTTGGCCGGTGCAGCCGGCTTCTCAGCAGCCTTTTCAGGCTCAGCCTTCTTCTCTTCAGCCTTTACCGCCGGCTTCTCAGCAGCCTTGGGTGCATCAGCTGCGAATGCAGCTGTCACAGCGAATGCGAACAGCAGAGCTACGATCAGAGCTAATACTTTCTTCATCAGGGTCACCTCCTTTCATGCATAGTATTTGCAAAATAGATCTTTGAGTGCCGGCATGACAGCTAACAAATACTGTGCCAGAAGAAAATGCAGCAAAAACCCGTGCGGCAGGATGAAAATGTTCCTGTTTTGGGGAAGTGCATTCCCGTTTCGGGAGCGGATGTCAGGGAACGAGGCCGAGTTCTACTGCATATCGTCTGAAGAGGGCGAGGCCTTGCCGATGCTCATCGGTCAGGTCGTAGGATATCCCCTTCCAGTATGCTATGAGGTCTTCCTGCGGCAGCATTGCCTTATACGGCCATGCTGCCGCAGCTTCCCTCAGTTCTGTTTGCGAGAGTTCCTTTGCCCTGTCAAGATCGCGGATGAACCCTGCCAGGGCTTCAGGCGCTTCGGCAGCGCATTCTTTTCGCACAAGCCAGAGTGCATAGGTGAACGGCAGGCCGGTGTGCTGCTTCCAGAGACTGCCGAGATCATAGACATGAAGATCAGGCCACTTGTGTGACTCGCGTATTGCATCGTCGCCGATGAGCATATATGCCGGATTTGACCGGAGAGCTTTTTCTATGGGATCTGCGGACGAGGCAAAGGCGCAGGAAAGGTTATAGAACTTTCTGCAGATGATCTCTACCAGGGCAACGGATGTTTCTGACTGTGATGACGTCAGGATGGTCTGTCCGTTCAGAGATTCCAGGGGTGTCTTGCTGAAAAGCAGGATGCTTTGTATAGGCCCGTCAGCGCTGATGGAGTGGTTTCTGATCACCTCATATCTGTCAGGATGCCGCAGGTGTTCAATCGATGACGAAGGACTGATGTCAATGATATCGTCCCTCAGTTTCCGGTTGAGCTCTGCAGGGACGCCTTCGATAATGTCGTACCGGGCGCCGCCCCCCTGCTTCTCGATCATGTAGAAGATGGGGAAAAGGTTGGCATAGGGGATCTTGCCAATACGTAATTTCAGACGAAACATTTTTTTCCCCGGGCGGTCCTCATCCTTTTACCACGCCCATAGGCCTGAGCCGGGCCACTTTTCTCGATATCCCAGCCTTATGCACCACATCAACAACATTCGCTATGTCTTTATAGGCCTCGGACATCTCTTCCGCAAGCGTTTCCCTGCCTGCAGAACGCACAATAATGCCCTTGTCAGCCATCTCCCGCCAGATCGCACGACCTTTTGCCCTGCGGATCGCCTGATGTCTTGACATCACCCTACCTGCACCATGGCAGGTAGAGCCGAAGGTCTCGTCCATTGCTTTTTGCGTTCCGAGGAGGAGATATGATGCCCTGCCCATATCTCCGGGGATGAGCACAGGCTGGCCGAGCTCGCGGTATACTGCAGGAAGCTCCGGATGTCCGGGAGGGAAGGCCCTTGTTGCGCCCTTCCGGTGAACGACAAGCTTCTTTTTCTGCCCGTCAACGGTATGTTCTTCAATTTTTGCGATATTATGGGCAACGTCATAAATGAGTTCCATGCCCAGTTCCCGGGGGGATGCGCCCAGTTCCTTGAGAAAGGCCTCCCGCGTCCAGTGCATGATGCACTGGCGGTTTGCCCAGGCATAATTCGCCGCTGCCCGCATGGCTGAAAGGTAATCCCGGGCCTCGGGGCTGGAAAAGGGTGCACAAGCCAGTTCCTTGTCGAAGAGCGTGATCCCATATTTTCTTGCTGCGCGCTCCATGACCTCGAGGAAGTCCGTGCATACTTGATGTCCGAAACCGCGGGAGCCCGTATGGATCATGATGGTCACCTGTCCCTCGTACAGACCGAGGCTGTTCGCAGCCCCTGCATCATAGATCTCGTCGATATACTGTATTTCCAGAAAATGGTTGCCAGAACCGAGCGTGCCCTGCTGTGCCCTGCCGCGCTCATATGCCTTGCTGCTGATGAGCGAAGGGTCTGCGCCCTCGATACTGCCGCGAGATTCAATGTGATCGAGGTCGGCCGCATCCCCATAGCCGTTTTCGACTGCCCACCGTGCTCCGCTGAGGAGGACCTTCTTCTCATCTCCCGGACCGAGGCGTATTTTACCTTTTGATCCCACTCCTGAGGGAATTTCCCGGTACAGGACCTCCACGAGGTCCCTCATCCTCGGGAGCACATCCTGTTTCATCAGGTTGCTCCTGAGGAGGCGCACCCCTCAGTTTATGTCATAGCCCACGCCACCGGGAGAGATAATTCCTTCCTTGAGGTCAAAGGCCGCCACGCCGCCGATGGTGAAGCCGTAGCCCGTGTGGATATCCGGCATGGCGATCGAGGCCTTCACAATGCCGGGTAATGCAGCCACATTTGCAACTTGTTCGATGGCAGAAGACTCAAGTTCCTTTTCGAGCGTGCGGTCGACATAGATCACACCTTTCACCCGCATGCCCTGCTTGTACCCGACAGGCACTTCAAGTCTCGTTTCATCAACGCGTATCAATCGTTCGACGGACATGTTCACGCCTCCTTTTGCGGCCTTACCGATAGAAATATGATAGCCCCTCATGACCTGACATGCAACGGTGCTGTTTATATATCGAATATGACCTCAGCTTCCCAATGGCCGTCTCTTTCCTGAAGCAGAAGCCGGTGATAGGTTGCTGCCTTGATCAGCAGCCTGCGTTCATGCCTGCGGGGATCGAATTCCTCTCCGGAGACCGTTGCGGAGACGCGGGTGCCGGTGAGTTCTGTTACGCAGATATTTTTACCCACAAAACCATAGGCGTCGAGATGAAAGACCAGCTCATTCAACCAGGCGACAAAAAGGCCCTCAAGCGTTTCGCTCTGCACGGTCACGGTCATTTGCTGTTCTTCGGTAACGCTGCCCAGCTCCGTGATAAGGCTGAACATGCCGATACCGGCATTGACAAAGAGCTCCGGCAGATCCTTCCCGAAGGCGCGGATGCCGGCGTCACCGAATATGTCAAGAATTTCAAACTGCTTCATCACAAAGATGAGTAAGCCGCCACGCATAAAACAGCTAGGGACAGGAGAAACATTGTTTCCCGTGAACAACTGATAGTATCAAATTGCCGCTGATTTTAAAAGGGAACGGATTCATTTCCGCTCAACAATGAGACGGATGCAAAGAGTTCTCAGAAGCAAAGGATCCCGTACGTCCGGCAGCCGGAATGTGCAGGACAGGGTGCGATGTATGTCCCCGGGTCAACAGGATGGTAAGACGAAAGTAATCGTGATGGTCCACAATACGCTGAAGCGGCCATCGCATATGGGTTACGCAACATAGGTCTGAAAAATATTAAGAAATGAATATCATGGGGCAGGCTCCGATTGCCGGCATGCATCCCTCTTCCGCAAGTAGGATAGTACCTGCGAATAGGAGACCAGATCCCCTTTTCCCTGATATTTGATAATCCGCTCCTGCTCCGATGAGATCAATCCTGCCCGCGTGGCGGACACCGTTCCCTGTGAGTGGACGACCTGGTCATCCCATGCCAAGGCACTGCCCGGATAGCTGTAGAGACGAAGGTCCGGGTGAGCGCTGAGTGACGCACTGACAGCAGTGATAAAGGCTCGCTCCTGGTGAAAAGGGGCAGCGGTCACTATTATGGAGCGATAACCCATCTTTCGGGAATGTCGTATGAGCGCTTCCGCCTCTATCAGGGTATTGAGAGTGCCCGTCGGCTCCACAGGAACCTCTTCAATAACCGAACCGCTGACGCCGTGCGCCGTGAGGGCCGCCCGCCATGCAAGCCCGCCCGGATAGCCGCTTTTGGGCTCTGCATCTGAAATCAGGATCTTTCGGACAAGGGCACGAGAAATAAGCTCCTGCGCAGAAAGAAAAACAGATTCCTGATTATCCCTGGTCTGCCCAAAGAGATATGCTCCGTCTGCAGTGACCGGCGGCAAGGTGTCACAGAGTATGCGCGTAAGCAGTTCTGAGGTCAAACATTCCTTATTACCTTTTGATGTGCTGCCACAGGCCTCGATGGCACCTATTCTCCTCCCGCTAATCAAAGAGTGCTTTTACGAAA
>QKDO01000028.1 GCA_003252075.1 Nitrospirota bacterium | reverse complement strand
GGCGCCGATGTTATCAACATGTCGACCGTCCCGGAGGTGATCCTTGCGCGGGAGCTCGGCATTTGCTACCAGACGATCGCCATGTCAACGGACTATGACTGCTGGAAAGATGATGAAGAGCCTGTTACGTGGGAGATGATCCTGGCTACCATGCGGCAGAACGCGGAGAACGTCAAGAAGCTGCTGCTGAAGACAATAGAGAAGATGAAGACCGTACACAGCCGCTGCGAATAAAGGAGGAGACCATGCCGATCAAATCACGGATACGGACCATACCTGATCACCCCAAGAAAGGGATCATGTTCAGAGACATCACAACGCTCATCAAGGATCCGGTCGGCTTTCGGCTGGTGATCGACAACTTCACCCAGCGTTATATCGCGGGCGACGTTACCTTCGACACCATTGTAGGCATCGAGTCCCGCGGATTCATCATCGGAGGTGCCCTCTCCTATACGCTCGGCAAGGGTTTTGTCCCTGTGCGAAAGGCCGGCAAGCTTCCCAGTGAGAAGCTCAGCCATGAATACGAGCTGGAATACGGGACCGATACGATAGAGGTGCACAAAGACGCTATCAGCAAGGGCATGCGGGTCCTGCTGGTCGATGACCTGCTTGCTACCGGAGGGACAGCGCTTGCCGCTGCCGCTCTTATCGAGAAGCTCGGAGGGATCGTTGCCGAGATGGCCTTCATTGTGAACCTGCCGGACGTCGGCGGCGCAAAGAAGCTTGCGAAAAAAGGATACAGGGCATACTACCAAACCGAATTCGAGGGGGATTAGTCAGCCGGCAGAGCCGCGTCCATAGCCTCCGCTCCAGGGGCAGGAGGTCTCTCAGACATGCAGTATAGCTGCTGAGAGGCGTTCTTCGTCGGCATCCGAGAACAAAGGGCTTTGCCTGTTTCGAACTGAAGGTTACAAAGGATAAAAATGCCTGCCCGGATGGCTACAATCCTTTCTGAAATGGAAACCACTTTCGTTTTCCTTGACCTGTTTCTTTCCTTTCTTGCTCACCTCTCTCGGAAGAGAAGTGCCTGCGTTACATTCTCCCCATAATTCTCACTGGCAGTGTTTGAGTAGGATATCGTATTCGTTTGCAAATGGGCGTCTCATAGAGTCTTTCCTTCTGGGTAAGACCAATGGGCAGAAGAGGGTAAGTCCGTTTGCCCGGGAGAAGCAAAAAACAATGTGCATGGGGGACCGGGGTAGTGGAGATTGAAAAACTATGGGGCAGTAACACGCCCTTTCATAAGAATCAACAATCTGTCAGCGAGCCTTTCTGCCTGCTGCCTGTTATGAGTCGTCAGGATAACTGTGGTTCTTCCCTCTGTCTTCAGATTCAAAATAATCTCTTCTATAATCTCCTTGTTCCTGACATCGACAAAGGCAGCAGGCTCGTCGAGGAACAGCATCTCCGGATTAATGACGAGTGCCCGTGCAATACCGAGCCGCTGCGTCTCGCCGCTCGAAAGTGTGAGGGCAGCCTGTTCCTTCTTGTGCCCCAGACCGACAAAATCAAGCATACGATTCACGCGGTCGCGGATCGCCGCTCTTTCAAGTCCTCGTATCTTAAGGCCGTATGCCACATTATTGAATACGGTTGTATTGAAGACACCGATCTTCGGGAGTACCAGGGTAATCCTTCTCCGTAGTTCAATGTCATGAGGCAGGATCAGGCCGTTGGACAGATAGACTATCTCCCCCTCGTCGCAGGGTTCAAGCAATGCGCATACTCTCAGGAACGTGGATTTCCCGCTTCCGTTGTCGCCCATGAGGGCGTAAATCCCGTTTTCATCACATGAAAACGATGCCCCTTGCAAAACCGGCGAGCCGTTATATGCTTTCCGGATGTCGGAAACCTTCAGGAGCAGGCTCATGAGCGCACTCCGACCAGCCCCCGCTTCTGCACGACGTGAAGGGCGAGGTTAATGAGGAGTGAAATGCCAAGGAGGATAATGCCGAGGGCAAGCGCAAGCTCGAAGTTCCCCTTGTCCGTTTCCAATGCTATCGTCGTCGTCATCACCCTCGTAAACCCAGCGATATTGCCGCCGACAATAAGTATTGCACCCACTTCTGCCATTACCCTTCCGAAGGCCGCAATGATTGCTGACATTATGCCGTAGCGGGCCTCTCGTAAGATGGTCACGGAGGTCTGAAACGGGGTTGCTCCCAACGTCAGGGAGGCCTGCTTTATCAGGGGATCAACGCTGATAATAGCAGAGTGGCTGAGCGATGTCACAATGGGAAAGGCAAGGATACTCTGGGCGACAATCATTGCCGTTGGGGTATAGAGCAGCGCCATAAAACCCAGGGGCCCGCTCCGCGATAACAAAAGATAGACGAAGAGGCCGACAACTACCGGCGGCAGCCCCATAAAGGTATTGAGCAGACTGATCATCAACCCTTTCACGGGAAATTTCTTGAACCCGAAATACGCACTCAGGGGAAGTCCGAGCAGGGTAGCGATAACAAGGGCCGTCCCCGAGACCTTGACAGAGAGCACGATAATAGCGAGCAGTTCTGCGTTGAGATGCAGCATGAGCGAAAATGCCTTGCCGAATGCTTCCAGTAGTGAACTCACGGATTACCTAGACGAAATGAAGGGCAGCAGGCTAGCAGAGTTTAAACTCCTCAATCCGTGCCTCTCCGCCAGTAGATGCTGTTTCTTCATGTTATGATTCCGATAAGAATATCTTCGGACATTTCGCTCGGTAATCTCATCCCGGTCAATTCATCATGCTCTTTATTCTCAACCGCGCAAGAATTCCATCAATTTCTCTCTACCCATACCATAGAAGGCACGACTGGAGACTCTTCACCAGTTTTATTGCTTTTTCCGCGTCGGACACAAGAAAACCGGACAGTTCCCAATCCTGCAGCAATTCAAACCACATCCATGCATCCCACGAAGAAAGGGATGGTGCATGATATATATCTGTCAGATGCTCTTCATGGCATGCGCCGGCGCTCGTAACCGCATAATCCCGGATAGCATCGATTATTTTGCTAATCTCCCTGACCTCAGGAAGAGGCGCACCGTTACTCTGCATTCGGATAAAAGAGGTGGTTGCCCAAGCTATCTTTGAAGGAAGCAATAGCTTGCTGACCTTCCTTCGATATCAGCCAGTTGATGAACTCGGTAGCCTCCGTATACTTCACATGCTTATGCTTTTCCGGATTAACCGCCATCACTCCGTACTGATTGAATAATACCGGATCATCTTCGAGGACAATCACCATTCCGAGTTTATCCTTATCCTTCGTCGCAAGCCAGGTGCCTCTGTCCGTAAGCGTGTATGCGCTTTTTTCATTGGCTATCCGCTGGGTCTTCTCCATCCCCTGGCCTACTTCAAGGTACCATTTCTGTCCCTTCGGGTCTACGCCGACTTTTTCCCAGAGTGAGAGTTCCTTCGTATTGGTGCCGGAGTTGTCTCCCCGTGAAACAAAAGCTGCCCCTCTTTCAGCTATTTTTTTTAAGGCGTCTGCGGCGGATTTCATCCCCTTGATCTTCGCCGGGTCATCGGTCGGCCCTATGATGACAAAATCGTTGTACATGACGTCATGCCGGTTGACAAAGAAGCCTTCCGCAACTGCCCTGAGCTCCTGTTCCTTTGCATGGACAAAGGCCATGTCAGCATCTCCCCGCCTACCCATCTCAATGGCGGCTCCGGTACCACGCGCAACGACTTTGACCTTTATCCCGGTCTTCTTCTCAAAGAGCGGCAAGATATAATTAAACAGACCGGAATTCTCCGTGCTCGTTGTTGATGCGCAGATGATCTCGCTTTGAGCAAACACACTTCCTACGACAGTCAAAATTAAAACAGCAGTCAGCATCAACACCGTCTTTTTCATTTTGCAACCTCCTAATTCGCGATGGTTATAGGGGTTTTCCTTCCGAAGAATTGAAAAAAACAGCGGCTCGCTGTACCGGCCTTTCTGCAATAAACTCAAAGGCGTCAATGGCGCTCTCAAACCCCTGATCCGGGCCGGATCGCTTGTCGGTCCGAGAATCACGAAATCGTTGTGCATCACCAATCTTCGGTTCACGCCGTATCCCTCGGCAAGGAACTTCTCCTCTTTGAAAGGATCACGGACAAAATAACGTCTGCCTCCCCCTTCTTTGCAATGCGCAATGCCTTTCCCGTTCCCACGGCAATAACCTCGACCGATAGGTTATACCGTGAGGATTTTTCAAACCTCGGGATCAAGATGTCAAAGAGTCCCGAATTCTTTGTGCTCTTCGTTGAGGCTATGACAAGCTTCGATTTTCGCTTCGTCATACGATATCTGCCCCCTTTCCATCGGTAGTCTGTCTCAAAAGCAAACGTGTCTTTTTCTGCTGCCGCTGCAGATATGATTGAAAGTCAGCATAAAGCTCCCAAAAGAGCAGTATCGCCCTCGCCCCTTCCTTTGTAAGACGGGCCCCGCCGCCATTTCTACCGCCCGTTACCGCTTCCACAAGAGGCTTCGACGATTGTCTGTTCATCGAGTCAACAAGTTCCCATGCATGACGGTACGCCATTTTCATGGATTTGGCAGCTTGCGTGATTGAACCATGTTCCCGTATGCGCTCGAGAAGGATTATTCTGCCGTAGCCGAGAAAGGTTCCTTCTGTGCCGTCGATCCAGAGACGCCCGTGAAGGCCGGGGGAAGCTTCTTCTTTCTTGAGAAGATGCGCTTTCTTTCGCTGCATAGCGTAATATACTGGAGGGAATAACGAAAGGTCAATCCTAAAGGCCAGGGGATAATAACGCGACACATTGCGATCTTGGTAAGAGGGAGAAACGAGCAGTTGCGGCGTAAGCGCTTATCACGGCGCAGGCTGCCAACACGATGCCTATTCGTCTGCGGCCGCTGCCTCTTCGGTAAAGCTGCTGATCTTCTTGAGCCACCGGTATCTGTCTTCTATCAGCTTGCCCGGGGCCTTTGTCTTGAGCTCTTCCAGCGCTTCAGCTATCTTGTCGGAAATGCTCGCCGCGGTCTCCTCCGGGTTGCGGTGAGCCCCCCCCGATGGCTCCAGAATGATCTCGTCGATGATCTTGAAGCGGTAGAGGTCCTGGGCAGTCATCTTCAGCGCTTCTGACGCACGCGAGAAATCTTCCGGACCGAGGTCGTTGCCCTTTTTCCAGAGAATCGCTGCACAGCCTTCCGGTGAAATTACCGAGTAAACAGAATGTTCCAGCATATAGAGCCGGTCAGCAACGCTGAGTGCAAGTGCTCCCCCGCTGCCTCCCTCGCCGATGACCACCGCGATGATCGGCACCCGCAGGCGTGACATCCGCATCAGGCTGGACGCGATCGCCTCTCCCTGCCCGCGCTCTTCAGCCCCGATCCCGGGATAAGCCCCGGGCGTATCGATGAAGGTGATGATCGGCCGCTTGAATTTTTCTGCAAGCTCCATGAGCCGCATTGCCTTGCGGTAGCCTTCGGGATGCGGCTGGCCGAAGTTCCTGTGTATGCGCTCCTTTGTCCCCCTCCCCTTCTGATGGCCGATTATCACCGCCCGCATGCCGCTTTTGAGGGTAGCCAACCCGCCAACAATGGCCCTGTCATCAGCGAACCGCCGGTCGCCGTGAAGTTCTATGAACTGGTCGGTCATGAGAGCGATATAATCGAGGGTATAAGGTCTGTCCGGGTGTCGTGCAAGAAGGGTCTTTTGCCAGGGTGTAAGCTGCGAGTAGATCTCTGTGCGCAGGTCCTTGACCTTCTTTTCCAACTTCTTGATCTCGCCGGAAAGGTTGATGTCCTTGCCGTCCGAAAGCCGTTTCATCTCTTCGACTTTGAGCTCAAGCTCTTCGATCGGCTTCTCGAAGTCGAGATAATATTTGATCACGAAACCGTCACCGTCCCTCTTCCCACCATGGTTTCGAGCCTGCTCACCAGAGCCGAATCAGGTTTGATTGAAATACCCGTCGCTATGAGCGTATGGGACGCCTTGCCCCGGATCCTGAGATAGAGCTGACAATCACCGGGATATTCACGCACCAGCGACCGTAAATTCTGAAGATGTTCCGTGCCCCCCTCGGTGCTCTCCAGGGATATCTCCATCCTCTTCAGATTCTTTTTCCCGGCATCCTCAAGGTTCGATATCTCCAGCGCTCTCACCCGCACCCCTTTTTCATCCCTGTCAATGCTCCCTTTCACCAGGACCACCGCATCCTTCCTGATCAGCTGATATACCGTTTTATACAGGGATGAAAATACGATCACCTCGACGCTTCCCTCATCATCTTCGAGCGTCAGATATGCCATGAGCTCCCCTGACGACTTGACGTTTTTCTTCCTGACCATTCGCAGTATGCCGCCGATGAGTATCTCGGCCTTGTCTGCGGCATGCTCGAGGGCAGATGTCTTCTGGGCCCTGAGCCGTGAAAGGATGGCATCATATCGGGTAAGAGGATGGCCGGTGATATAAAAGCCCAATGCCTCCTTTTCGTTTTTCAGGAGCTCCGGTTCATCCCACTCCGCCACCGCAGACACCTGCTCTTCGCCCACGTCCCCGAACATGCTTACCTGGTTCGCGTTCCGCGAGCTCCTGCTACCGCCGTTCACGCCGTCGGAAACTGCCTGCATGGCAACTGCACGCGAAATGCCGAGAGAGTCGAATGCCCCCGCTTTTACCAGTCCTTCCAGAACTTTCTTGTTCACCTTCCGGGTATCGACCCTCGTGAGAAGGTCAGCTACCGATACGAACGGGCCTCCCGCCTCCCGCACCTCAAGCATCACCTCTATTGCCGTGCCCCCCACGCCCTTCACTGCCTCGAGCCCAAAGCGTATGGAGTTGCCGATCACCCGGAACTCCCTGCCGGAAAGATTGATGTCCGGCGGAAGCATTGCTATTTTCATCTTTCTGCATTCATTGATGGACTTCACGATCTTGTCGGAATCGCTCATGTCAAGCGTGAGTGTGGCTGCCATGAAGGCGACCGGATGGTGCGCCTTGAGAAAAGCTGTCTGATAGGCGATAAACGCATAGGCCGCTGAGTGCGACTTGTTGAACCCGTACTGGGCGAAGGGCTCCATCATCTCAAAAAGCCGTTTCGCCTTCTTCTCGGTGATGCCGTTGTCGACCGCGCCCCTGATAAAGACCTCTTTCTGCTTCTCCATCTCCTCGGCGTTCTTTTTCCCCATCGCTTTCCGGAGCAAGTCCGCCTGTCCCATGGAGAAGTTCGCGATCTTGTTGGCGATCAGCATTACCTGTTCCTGGTACAGGATGATGCCGTAGGTCTCGTCAAGAATCTCCTTGAGCTGGGGCATCATATAGGTGACCCTGGTATCGCCCTTTTTCCGCTTGATAAAGTCATCGATCCACTGCATCGGGCCGGGACGGTAAAGGGCGACGAGCGCGATCAGATCCTCGAACCGGTTCGGCTGCATCCTGACCAGGATATCCCGCATGCCCTCGCTTTCAAGCTGGAAAACACCGGCTGTCTGGCCCGAACTAAGGAGTTCATAGGTCAGCCGGTCATCGAGCGGCATATCCTCAAGTGCCAGCTCTCCGCCGGCCTGCTTGATATATTCCAGGGTCTTCTCGATGACCGTCAGGGTCTTCAGGCCGAGGAAGTCGAACTTGAGCAGGCCGACCTTCTCAAGCGCCTTCATCTCGAACTGGGTCACGATGCTTTCATCGGACGGGTTTCGGTAGAGCGGCGCATAGTTCGTGAGCGGCTCCGGCGAGATGACCACTCCGGCCGCATGGGTAGAAGCATGCCGGTTCAGCCCCTCAAGCCGCATCGCGATCATGAGCAGTTCTCTCACGCTCTCGTCCGAATCATATGCCTGTTTCAGCTGCGGCTCCATCTTCAGGGCATCTTCGATGGTCACCTTCGGATCATTCGGAATAAGCTTGGCGATCTTGTCTACCTCGGCATAGGGGATATCCATGGCGCGTCCGACATCCCTAATGGCCGCCTTTGCCTTCATAGTACCGAAGGTGATGATCTGGGCCACATGGTCTGCCCCGTATTTTCCCGCAACATAATTGATGACCTCCTGCCGCCGGTCCTGGCAGAAGTCAACGTCGATATCCGGCATGCTCACCCTTTCAGGATTCAGGAACCGTTCAAAGAGCAGGTTATACGTGATCGGGTCGATCTCCGTGATGTCGAGGCAATAGGAAACGAGGCTGCCCGCAGCAGAGCCTCTTCCCGGGCCAACCGGAATTCCCTGGCTCTTCGCATGGCGGATAAAGTCCCACACTATCAGGAAATAGGAGGTAAAACCCATCTTTCTGATCATGTTCAGCTCATTAGTGAGACGCTCCTGGTAGACCAGCGGGGCATCTTTGCCGATCTTCCGTTCAAGGCCGGTATGGGCAAGGCGTGAGAGAAACGTTCCGGTATCCTCTCCATCGTCGGCCTCGAATTGGGGAAGCAGGTTCTTGTGCCTGAGTTCCACATTGCATCGTTCTGCAATGATGATCGAGTTCCTGATCGCTTCCGGGACGTCCTTGAAGGTCTCTGCCATCTCCCGGGGAGACTTGAGATAGAACTCGTTCGTGCTGAACTTCATCCTCGTGCTGTCTTTGAGCGTCTTGCCCGTCTGGATGCACAGGAGCACCTCGTGGGCCTTGGCATCTTCCTTTTTCAGATAGTGGCAGTCGTTCGTAGCCACAACCCCGATATGCAGTTCCCTGCCAAGCTCGATAAGCTGCCTGTTCACCGCTTCCTGTTCAGGAAGCCCGTTCGCCTGGATCTCGAAGTAGAAGTTTTCGGGGCCAAGGACATGCTTGTAGGCAAGCGCCCGTTCGCGCGCCTTGTCGGTCATGCCTTTCTGGAGATAATAGGGAATCTCTCCCTTCAGACATGCCGAGAGTCCGATAAGACCTCCGCTGTACTGCTCGAGAAGGTCCATGTCAATGCGGGGTTTATAGTAGAATCCCTCCAGGTATGCCTTGCTCACCAGCGTCAGGAGGTTCCTGTAGCCGGCATCATCACGGGCGAGGAGGATGAGATGGAAGGAGGAATACTCGTCCATATCGGCGCCGCCCTTCTCGAACCTGCTCCGCGGCGCGAGATAGGCTTCACACCCGATGATCGGCTTAATGCCTGCATGGGTGCACTGACGGTAAAAGTCCACAGCACCGAACAGGTTGCCGTGGTCGGTCATGGCAAGGGCAGGAAGTTTGAACTCCTTGGCACGCTCCACCAGGTCCTTTATGCGTATTGCGCCGTCGAGGAGACTGTATTCTGTATGCAGGTGGAGGGATACATAATCCGCGTGTGCATGCATACAGAGATATTACCCCATGGTCAGTTTCAAGGTCAATGAATCGGCCCACGCAGCTGATATAATACCGTCATTGTGAAACAGGCGAATAACGGCCTCACCGCGCTGTTCGCCATCCTTGCGGTCCCTGTACCGGTTTACCTTCTCTTCATCGTGAAATTCATCTGCCATCAGATCACCGGAAGGAACCGAAGAGCAGGCTGACGGAGGATTACCAGCATGAAGCGTCCTGCCGTGAAAAAA
>QKDO01000068.1 GCA_003252075.1 Nitrospirota bacterium | reverse complement strand
GAATCATGGCGGCGAAAAAAACTCCCGGGCTCATACCACTTTGCCATCCATTGCAGATTTCATCGGTCAGCATCGACTTTGGCTTTGATAGAAATAAAGGTCGGATAGCCATTGAGTCTCGGGTAAGAGTCACCGGACAGACGGGCGTGGAGATGGAAGCGTTGACCGCTGTCTCCGTTGCAGCGCTGACAATCTATGACATGTGCAAGGCCGTTGACAAGGGAATGGTCATCTCTGACATCATGCTCATCAAAAAGACCGGGGGCAAGAGCGGTCCTTTCCTCCGTCCATAAGGTTTTTCCGCCGATACGGGACAGGATGCTATCTTGACTGTTCCAGCCCCCTCTTCGCCTTTTCGCTTCCGGGATCTATCTTGAGAGCTTTCTGGAAAGACAAATGCGCCTTCTTCTTGAGCCCTGCTTTCATGTAAACAAGTCCCAGATGGGAATGGAACTCTGCATTGAACGGCTCGATCTTCAGTGCTGCCAGCAGGGCCTCTTCCGCTTCCTTGACATGTTCGGGGAACTTTGAATATGCAAGGGACAGATAATTCAGGTACACGGCATTTTTCGGGACCACGTGTGTCGCTCGCGTGAACTTTTCGATCGCTGCCCCATAATTACCTTTCTTAAATTCCGCAATGCCTTCCCGATAGTGTTCTGCAGCCTGCGCTTCTGCACCAGTCCCTTCTTCCTGTTTCCGCGATCGGAGCGCTGCAATATATGCTCCACGCTTCTGCTCGTCTTTCAGGGTGTTATAGGCCCTGGTAAGCGCGTCGAAAATCGCCGTGAGCTTCATTTTGATCGAAGAGTCATCGGCACTGAAATACCGGTCAGGATGAAATTCCTTGGTAAGCCGGTAATAACTTTTCTTGAGCGCTTCGCTGTCAGCATTTTCATCCACCTCAAGCAGCTCCATCATGGTCATGCTTCTGAGGTGTGCATAGACTTCTTCAATCTTCTTACACAAAATCTCCTCTTCCGTTGTATACGGCGTAAGGATATCGTCTAGGGATATAATCCCTTCATCCATGTGTTGGTCTTTCCCTTGGTCAGCCCCCTTCTTGCCGTGCTCGGCCTCTTCGACCATACCGATCGCCCAGAGCACATAGAGGACTTTTAGCGCCTCAAATGACCCCATCCATGAGCTGTCGACAATCTGCTTGATGGTCCTCACCCCGTCGACGAGGGAGAGTATCTTTTTGTCCTGAGTGCTCAACTCGATGTCCTGGAAAAGACTCAGGGGGTCTTCGCTCAGCCTGAGCACGGAATCGGTATGTGGCATCTCACCCCTGATTCTGGTCCAGTTCACGATCCTGTTAACCCCGGCATAGATCAGGTTGCCGACGCTGTTCTTCAGGGTGATAACCTCCTGCGTAGGAAGTTCTCCCTCATGAAATTCATAGTCACCTTCTTCGACAAGGAACATGCTTTGAATGATCTCCCGCACCTGGTACTTGACACCCCAGAAGAGGTCTTTCGGAATGAGATAGCCGAGCTCGACGAGAATAGCTCCCTGCCGTTTTCCTTTTGATGCCTTGAGAATCTCGACCGACTTATCGTATTGCTCAACCGTGATCTTTCCAGCCTTCAGGAGCATCTCTCCCAACCGGTCATCTTCATACGTGGAAGAGGCAAAAACAACGTCTCCCCCATTAAAGTATATCTTTTTGGTGAATAACGGGGTGGTAAGTGAAAGTATCCCGGTCTTTCTGTTCCTGTTCAGGTACACCAGAATTCTCACAAGCGCGATATCTTTAACATTACCGTTTGATGGTATTTCCATAATTTCCTTCTTCTGCCTGTTTCCTGGCTGAGGAGATCTCTTCGCTCAGGCTGTCCCGTTCGCTCTTGAGGAGCTGCAGCTGAACCGAAATACTTCTGAGATCCTCCGTCTGTCTGTGTATGGTATCCCTGAGCACCATGATATAGTACCCCTCAAGACATACTGCTGCAAGCAGTGCGGCAATAGCAAGGTATCTGCCGACAATCTGCCCAACATCCCTCCGGGTCTCCGGTGTCCCCTGCGATTCCGTCTTCATCGGCATTCAGTGATATCGCGCCACCGTAAACCTGAATATTTCCAGCTGATCATCCGACCAGATGCCTGCCTTGGTCTTCGCTATTCTGAGCTGCTCCTCTGCAGTGTCGACTCCTTCAAGATCCGGCAAAAGCAGTCCCCGCTTCAGCCCCTGGGCAACGATCACCCCATATTTCTTCGGATCCAGCTCACGTATCGTCTCGATTTGTTCGGGGGCTGAAAGAATATCAACGGAATAGACGATATCTCCAAGTTCGTCTCCCGTCACTGCAGCAAACCTCGGGTCCTGTGTGGCAGCGGCAATCGCATTCTGGATAACCTCTTCAGCAACAGAATCCCTGCAGGGCTGGAATGTTCCGATGCAGCCCCGCAGACTGCCGTGCTTTTTGAGGCTCACAAAGACTCCCGCTCTGGTAGCAAATTCAGGAGAGAGTTCCGCCGGCGGGGATATCTTTCGTCCGTTCCTGACAAATTCTTCAATGCTCTTTTTTGCGAGCTCAGCGATGGGGTGCATTACTTCTCCCTGTGCAGGGAATAATCGGCTATTGCAAGAAGCGCATCTTTTGCACGCCCATCAGGGAGCGGCGCAAGGTCCGCTTTGGCCCCTGCAATCATTCCCTTGGCTTTTTCGAGAGAGGCTTCAATAGAACGGTATTTCTTCAGAAGCGTCGATATCCGTTCAAGCCCGGCGTCTGAAAAATCTTTGATAATCCCCTGTACCTCTGCCTTGTCGTTTTCCGCTGCCTCGGAGAGCAGAAGAAGAAGGGGGAGCGTTATCTTCCCCTCTTCGAGGTCCTTGCAGAGTTTCTTGCCGAGCTCACGTTCTTCCGCCATATAATCCAGTATGTCATCCGCCATCTGGAACACGATGCCGGTCTTCATACCGAAATCAGCAAGTGCCTGCTCCTTTTCCTTTGTCAGCCCGCCAAGGATGGCACCTATTCTACAAGCAGCAGATATGAGCGCGCCCGTCTTCGCAGATATGATCTCAAGATACTCTGCTTCTGAAATGTCGGAATCTCCTACCTTATTGAGCTGAAGCAGTTCCCCTTCCGTCATACGGGTCGTTGCTGCAGAGAGGGCCTCCATGATGTTCTGGTTTTTCAGCAGGACCGCTTCACGAAGTGCGTTGGAATACAGAAAGTCTCCCACCAGCACCACGACCTGATTTCCCCAAAGCGCATTTGCCGAAGACTTTCCCCTTCTCACTTCGGCCATGTCGACAACATCGTCATGAAGAAGGGAGGCAGTGTGGATCGACTCAATGATGCTTGCGATATCGATGCTGGCATCGCCGTCATATCCAGAGAGATCGGCTGATATGAGATGAAACAGGGGCCGGAGCCTTTTGCCGCCGCTCGAGATAATGTAATCCCCGATGAGAGGAATGAAAGGAACCTTGTTCCGGAAGAGCTCTTTTATCCTGAATTCTACGCGGCTGAGCCTTTCCTCATAGAAATCAAAGACCTCCTGAAGATTCATTTTCTGATGATAGGACAGTGTCTCTTTTGATGTCAAGGAAGATATCCTTATCGCCCGGCCCTGATTCTGATCGCGTCCAGATCAGCATGAGGGCTCCTGAGCTTTTGTATGTCTTCGGGTCTGAAAGCGCCTTTTTCGGTAATGATAGCCGTCACATATGCAGCGGGAGTTACATCAAATGCAAGGTTCCTGACCTTTACGCCCACCGGGGCTATCCTGCACGTTCCGCAGATATGGGTGACTTCCTCAGGGGACCGCTCCTCAATCGGGATATGGTCTCCCGAAGGTATCGAAAAATCTATGCTACTCATCGGTGCAGCTACGTAAAATGGAATTGCGTGCTCTCGGCAAAGCACGGCTACCGTGTAGGTCCCTATCTTGTTCGCAACGTCGCCATTCAACACCGTCCTGTCGGTGCCGACGATGGCGAGGCTTATCTCCCCCTTTTTCATCAGGGCTCCTGCAGTATTATCGGTTATAAGCGTAACCGGGATATCGGACTGCATGAGCTCCCATGACGTGAGCCGTGCCCCCTGAAGCACCGGTCGGGTCTCATCAGCGATGACCTGAAATTGCTTGCCCTGCTCTTTCGCGATCAGCATCGGCGCTGTCGCCGTGCCATACCCGCCTGTCGCGAGCGATCCCGCATTACAGTGGGTAAGAATGGTATCGCCGTCTCTGATGAACTGCGCTCCCCATCTCCCGATAGCCTTGTTCACTTCAACGTCCTCTGCAAGGATCGTCTTCGCCTCTTCAATGAGCAGGCTTTTGAGCGCCGAAATCGTTTCGTCTTTCCGCGACCGGAGCAGCGTCCTTATCCTCTCGACTGCCCATTGTATGTTGACTGCGGTCGGCCGGGTTGCAAGGAATGCGCTGAAGACAGGATCGAGCTTTTTCATGAAAAGCGTAAAATCCTCTGCCGCTATCTCCTGTGCGGCAAGCGCAATGCCCATGGCAGCCGCAATACCGATTGCGGGTGCGCCGCGTATCCAGAGTTTTTGAATACCCTCTGCCACCTTAAGATAGTCCCGGCATTCAATATAGGCCACATCGATCGGCAGCCTGCTCTGGTCGAGCATGAAAACCCTGTTATTTTTCCATTCTATTGTCGCTATCATGAATTGTCCCGTGCCTATCTATTATAAACCAAAAAAGCTCCCGAATACCGAGCCTCCTACCCATTCAGCGGCGCAAAGGTAGTCACCACAAGTATTGATGTCAGAATGATAATCGTAATGACCGTTGCCCATGAGATATAATTGAATGTCCGTGAATTCGTATATTCACCCATAAGTTTTCTGTTGTTGACAATCAGCAGTGCATAGACAAGGACAAATGGCAGCAGAAATCCGTTGACGACCGATGAAAGCACCATCAGGAAAATGAGCGGTGCTCCCGGCATCAGAATCACCAGTGACGCAACAGCAATGATCAGGGTATAGATCCACATGAACTGGGGGGCCTCTCTAAACGTCTTGTTTATCCCTGCCTCCCACCCCATTGCCTCGCAGATGTAATATGCCGTTGCCAAAGGAACGATGATCGCGCCGAGCAGTGACGCATTGGCCAGACTCATCGCGAACATGATATAGGCATACTGTCCGGCTAAAGGCTTCAAGGCAAGCGCGGCCTCGGATGCTTCATCGATGCGTATGCCATGCGGGAACAACAGGGTACCGCAGGTCACAATGATAAAAAAACTGACGATATCGGTTATCGAGCATCCGATGATGACATCAAGTCGGGAAGCCTTATACTGCTCCTTCTTGATGCCCTTCTCAGCGATCGATGACTGAAGATAGAACTGCATCCACGGTGTTATCGTTGTCCCTATGATCGCAATGCTCAGCATGATATATTCCGCGTTCCATTGCATCTGAGGGACGACCGCGGCTTCCAGCACGGGCGCCCATTCCGGCCGTGCCATGAACCCGGAAATAACATACCCGAAATAGAGAAGGCATGCAAAAAGGAGGATCTTTTCAACGGAACGATAACTCCCTTTGGTTACAAGGATCCAGATGGAGATAGCTCCGACCGGCACCATAAAGAACTTGCTGAGGCCAAGGATTTCCATGCTCGCTGCCCATCCGGCAAAGTTGGCAACGGTGGTCCCGAAATTAGCCATGAGCAGACCGAGCATCATGAAGAAGGCAGTCTTTACTCCATAGTTCTCCCGGATAAGGTCGGAAAGCCCCTTGCCGGTGATGACACCCATTCTGGCGATCATCTCCTGGATGACCACAAGCGCAATCGTAGTAGGGATAAGCGTCCACAGCAGCGCATAGCCGAAGCGCGCACCAGCGACAGAATACGTTGTTATACCGCTTGCGTCATTGTCTATGTTGGCGGTGATGATACCCGGTCCCATGACACTCAGGAAAAAGAGCAGGTTCTTCCAGTACTTCATACCTTCCTCCTCTTCCTTTTTGCCTCGGGAGGAAGTAGGATATCGATGATATCGTCAACCGTAATAATGCCGTGCAGATATCCGTTCTCATCAACGACCGGCAGCGCAAGCAGGTTGTACTTTGAGATGATCTCTGCCGCTGCCATCTCGTCTTCTCCCGGAGCCACTGTCTTGAGATTTGTCTCCATGATGTCGGCAAGGTAGCAGTCGTTCTCTGCAATGAGCAGTTCCCGCAAAGATACCACTCCCATCAGTTTCTCTTCCTTGTCGACAACATAAATGTAGTAGACGTTCTCCGTCTCCCTCGCTTCTGTCTTGAACAGTTCGGCTGCCTGTGCCACCGTCATGTCCGGAGGATACCCCAGGAACTCCGTAGTCATGATGCCGCCGGCAGTATCCTCTTCGTGGCCGAGCAGCTCCTGAATGTCCTCGGCCTCTTCCTTTTCGATATGCTCGAGGATCTCCTTCGCCCGTTCTGTCGGAAGATCACTCAGGACATCCGCCGCCTCGTCCGGCTCCATCTCCTCGATGATGTCTGCCGCCTTCTCCGTATCCATGGCACTGATAATATCAGCCTGCATCTCCGGCTTCAGCTCTGAAAGGGCCTCTGCCGCAGTCTCGATGTCAAGGTTATTGAAAAAACTCGCGCCCTCTTTTTGAGAAACACTGCTGATAATATCGGCAATATCAGCCGGATGCAGCTCCGAGAGCATCTGCCGGGGAATTGTCAGCGATATCTCGGTGAGCTTCGGTTCAAGGGGCTGCAGATAGTCCCAGCTGATAAGCGTAAAGGGAAGGCTCTTCTTGAACAGCCTCGCAATATCCTCACCTCCCCGCTCGATGCCAAGCCTCCTGAGTATGCCGCGCATGCCGACGTCGACCGCAATGAGAACTGCATCGTCATTATATCCCTCGAGTTTGATATCGTTCACCCTCACGACCTTGGCGCCGTTCGCATCAACGATCTGCTTGTCGAGTATGTCCCTGAGGATAAGAAGATCGTCTTCCCTTGCCTCATAGGGCTGTAGGCTCTCTGCATAGATCCTCGAGGATATTATCTTCTTGTTGAAGATGTTGAGGTCCTGCCAGGGAAGGTAAAAAGGCTTCTTCCTTCTTTCGATGATGAGCGCGCTGACTTTCGGGAGCGGATCCCCTTTGACTACGACGAGATCCCTTACTCGTCCAAGGTCCTCACCCTTGGGATCGAGCACGGTTTTTTTAATGACCTCGCTTGAAAAAACCTCACCCAAAAAAGGCATTTGAAACTCCCCAGAATTTACGAAAAAATGCAGGATTTGCCATAAAGTATAGCCCTATATGCCTTTTTTGGGCAACAGAAAACTCGCCCTCGTTCATTTATTTGTGATAAACTTTGAAATCCAATACCCGGAGGAGACAGATGAGCAAAGAAGAAAAAGGCGCGTTTGAAGAGAACCTCGAAGGATACAAAGGGAAGATCAATCCGGTCAACAAGGCGACCCTTACGTGGGACAAAGACCTCATCTTCCTGGGCAGGACCCCGCGCGGGTTTGAGCTCGATTTTGATGCAGAAGCGCAATGGGGTTGCATCCCGACAGAAAGCCTTCTCCTGAGCATTGCGGGATGTCTAGCCATAGATGTCGTATCTTTCATAACCAAGATGAAGGCAAAGATAACGAAGTTCAGGATAGACATTGCGGGGGAACGGAACCCTACCCCACCGCAGTACTACACCAAGGTCGATATGATGCTCACTATTGCAGGCGAGAATATCACGCCCAAGAAACTCGACAGGGCCATCTCCCTTTCACAGGAAAAGTACTGTTCTGTCTATCATTCGCTACGGAAAGATCTCAAGGTTAATGTCACGTATACTATTGAAAAAGAGGTATGAAGAGCGGAATTGCCTATACTGCATCGGCAGGCTGTCACATGATGTCACAAGATAGGCCACGGGTGTAATCGTCATTGTTACCACGACTACAGCGTTCCGGTTTTCCCCAAGCATCGTTGCGGTAAATCTGCCCTTTGCATTACTTACTGAAACTCTATCAGAGCGGGATACAGGCAAGTCACGGCACGAGCCACTTGAGAATGCGGACACGCCGCAGCAGGCCGGTAAGCATCGGACTGAGGACTGAAACTACGATTGCGATCACAGGGGCCGCGAAAATTGGAGGATACCGCAGGGGATCGACAGAAAAGCCAAGCCGACCAGACTCAAGGATGACAATAACGAGCGAGTGAACGAGGTATACTCCATAACTAAGTTCGCTTGCGTAGGTTATGCGCCTTATGAGTGCGGGATGCCTGTCCGCACGCTCGGCAAGCGCTGTCCCAAAGTTGCGCAGGAGCGCAAAACTTGCCATACTCATGAGAATCACGGTGGGTGAGAAGGAATCGTAGAAGAATTTATCGAGCCTGCCAGCTCGCACCGAAAGCATATACGTTCCCAGCATAGTGATTACCGCGCATCCTGCGAGAGATATCCCGCAAGCCCCAGCCCATCGCCTGCTGATCTTATCAGGACCGTACTTCACAAAAGTCGCACCCAGCAAGAAATACCCCACCTACCCAAAAACTGGATCGATGTTGACTCCAAGCGGTATGCCAAGCAACGTTTCGAACATCGGTTTGATTGTACAGGCAAACAACCACAACCCAACAAAGTACCGTTGGTTCTTCAGAGAAGAATTTACGCTGTAAATGCGCAGCACGGGCACGAGAAAATAGAGAATGATGATCAGGTACATGAACCATAGATGGGGGAAGAAGGGTTTTTTCAAGCCTCCGAGAAGGCTCGCGAGCAAGTCTGAAAGCGTAAGATCATGTCCCCAAAAGAAAATGCGCCAACCTGCGTATATAAGGCTCCACGGCAATAGGGGGATAAAGACCTTCATCACTCTCCTGTGCACGAAACGTTTGACATCCCAGTTCTTGGGAGTTAACAGCAGAGCATCACTGAGCATGACAAGCAAGGGTATGCACGTGCAGGTGATAGCAGTCCAGATGTTCGTCTGCCACCACCACATCAGGGGAATTTTGTTGAAGTTCGTATTAGGAACAGCCGCAGCGTGCAATAAAATGACAGCAAAAATAGCGTAAATGCGAACGACATCTACCAAGAACAGACGGCTCGACAGCGAGTTGCCGAGATGCTAAGGCATGCTTCCCCGCTCCGAAGGCCTTGGTCGCAACGGTCTCAAAGACCATCGACTCGCTCCATGTGGTTCTGTATCTTGATGGAGGTGAGCCACGCTTTTCAGCTAGGGGTAAATCGCCCCATTCGATGCAGGTAATAGAAATTTGTCTAGAACACTGCGATATAATATCATGGAAGGTGGTGATTTTTATGTGCGCCAGTTCAACAATGAAGTGCAAAACTAATCCTATTCGCAGCGGTTTTGGTTTTACATGACATCCCGTACCTCTGAAACAATGACCTCATCCCAATTTTTGGCGTAGTCGGCCGCTTGGTGTTTGAGCCTGACCTCCTCCGTGAAATAGGTGATCACTTCAACGACGACAGCAATCCTGAGCCTGGCCATGATCAGGATGCGATAACGTCATCAGGATATCCAAAGATTTCTGAAACCGATCCGCCCTTGAGAGCGACCACTGCTTCCGTGCATTCCAACAGCCTTTTCCCGAGAACAGGATGGTTCAGATACTCCCGGGCCTCTTCTCTGCTCTTGATGGCGTAGCGC
>QKDO01000133.1 GCA_003252075.1 Nitrospirota bacterium | reverse complement strand
AGAGGCCCAGTCTTACCATGAGCGTTCCCCCGAACATGGCGCCGATGATCAGGGCGGCCAGGCCGAAGCCTTTGTTGACCGTTCCCACATCGGTTGCAGAAAAACCGATCCCGCGTATGAGAAACGGTGTGGTCATGGTGCCGGCATAGGCATCACCGAGCTTGTAAAGAATGATCAGGAGTAAGACCATAACGGCAGAAGGACGCGAAAAATAATCTTTGAGCGGACCCACCACCGCCTCAGACAGGTTCTTGGGAGGCACAATCTCCTTTTCCGGTTCAGGTCCTGAAAGTGAAGAGATGATGCCGATCATCATGCATGCTGCCATGATCAGATAGGTGTTCTGCCAGCCGATACGGTCAGAGAGGATGAGGGCAAGGGCACCCGATACCAGCATGGCAATACGATACCCGAAGACAAAGAGTGCAGCCCCTGCACCCCGTTCTTTTTCATGGAGCAGATCGGTCCTGTAGGCATCCACCACAATATCCTGGGACGCTGACGTAAAGGCAACGATCAGAGACAGGGCAGCAAGCGCCCAGAGCGCATGCCGGGGAGATGCGAATCCCATGGCCCCGATGGCGAGCATGAGGATGAGCTGTGTCCCGAACATCCACCCCCTGCGCCTCCCGAGCCAGGGAGGGACGAACCTGTCCATGAAAGGGGACCAGAGGAACTTGGCGGCATAGGGAATCCCAACCAGAGAAAATACCCCGATGGTCCGGATATCTATGCCTGCTACGGACATCCATGCCTGGAGCGTACCACTGGTAAGCGCAAGCGGCAGTCCTGAAGAAAAGCCCAGCGTGGCGATCACCGCCATGCGCCTGCTTTTGAAGACCTGGAGATAATCGGATTTCGCAGCGGCCATAGCGTCTATATTAACAGGGATGCATGCCTCTTGGATAATTCTTGCGAGGCCTTTTCTTCGCATGCCGTCTGATGGGCAAGACAGAAAATATGCGGCTCCGCAACCCGATATGACACAGCTCATGCCACGACAGCCGGATTTATGAGAAAATACCGGCAAGGGAAAGAGATGAAACGCTATATCCTGAAGGAATACGGCTCATGGGGTGTCATGATTTTGGCATTCGCTGCAGGACCGGCAGTCTCCGCCAGATTCAGCACGAAAGTTTTTGCCGCACTCCTGGCGCTCGCATTGTTTATCAATGCCAAGCAGGCATTCACGGTCTGGATGCGCAGCCCAGCGGCTGAACGGTCGATACCGCTCGCGGTCTTTCTCGGTCAGGGCATTCTGGCAACGGCGGTGATGACCGCTGTTGCCGGACAGAGCACCATGCAGCTCATTCCCTATGCAGGCATCCCGTTCGCCTATCTTTTCTGCCTGAAACTGCTCGGGGAGCATGCACTTCCCACGGAAGTGCTCGGCTTTATCCTTTTGTCGCTTTCCTCGCTGATCGGAAGATTTGCTGTTTCCGGGGTCATCGACCCGCGGCTGTTCCTGGCAGTGGCGGTCTTTTTTACTGCCGGGGTGTTCAAGGTAAGGATACAGTTCAGGAAAGAGGTGCGTTACCGCGTCATGATGATCGCGTACCTCGCAGGATCCATCGTCATATATCTGACATTCGGGCTGCCGCTCCTGCTGCTTGTCCCGCTTGCGGACAATGGGCTCTCTGCGCTGATCCGGTACCGGGCAGCTCTGCGTACGACAGGGTGGCTTGAGGTAAGCAAGGGCCTGGTCTTTCTGGTTCTGCTGGTATTCTCTTATGCCTGAAGCGCACGCAGGATCTCTTCTTCCGGCACGACGCCGCGTCTGAGCACGGCGGGTCTTACTCCGGTTGCGTCGACGATCGTCGAAGGAATCGCCCCCGGGGTCCTGCCGCAGTCGATGATGACATCGATCCGGTCATCGAAATAGCGGAAAACGGCCTCCGGGCTTGCCGCAGGAGGACGTGTTGAAACATTCGCGCTCGTTGCCGTTATCGGGAAATCAACCGCTGCAGCGAGTGTCTGGGCAAAGGACCTGCCGGGAATCCTTACGGCAACGGTACCGGTTCCTGCGGTGATGTAGCGCGAAAGGTTTGCTTTTGCCGGCAGGATCAGCGTCAGGGGGCCGGGCCAGAACCTGTCCATAAGGCGCTCTGCCGCCGGCGGGACGTTTTCCGCAATGAGGCCGAGAAGCTCCCGCTGACCGATGAGGAGCGGCATGGCCTTGTCCAGCGGCCTGTTCTTGATCGCATAGATTCGCTCGAGAGATGCGGGAAGGTCATACTTTGCCCCCAGACCGTAGAAGGTCTCCGTCGGAAAGGCGATGATATCACCATGCAGTAGCGCCGCAGAACACCGTTTCACCGCCGCTTCCATGCCGTATTCCCGGGGCTGGATGATCTCCATGAAGAGATGGTAGCATAGGCGCGATTTCTTTCGAAAGGGACGTGTTTTCCCTTGACAAACCATTTGGGTATTAGGCATATTTGAGCTATCCTGAAACAGCACCGTAACGTGCTGCAGGACGATTTATATTCCGAGGAGGATGCATGGGTACGAGACTGTATGTAGGGAACATCTCATTCAAGGCCAGCGAGGATGATCTGAGGGAGTTCTTC
>QKDO01000047.1 GCA_003252075.1 Nitrospirota bacterium | reverse complement strand
CCTGTTCCATGAATATTTTCACGGAGATACGGGCAAAGGTCTCGGCGCAAGCCACCAGACCGGCTGGACGGGTCTCGTTGCGGAGCTGATCGAGTGGTGCTGGTGCGCCGACTGACTCCAGCCGCTCTTCAGAATATCTTCTTGTCAGAAGGCAGAAGAAGAATTGCACGGAGCTGCTCAGTAATTGACTGTCTTTTAACCTTCAGCCTGGACTCAACGCCTGATTCCATCATATGACGATGCGATTTTCGGAGGATAGCCAACAGCAAAGCACTTCCACAAAGAAGAGTAATTTTCGAAGGCCAATGTGACCTTTCTGTCAGTCTTTGGCTATTCCTCCTTATTGAGCTAACGGCCACGCAACATTTTACCCATGACTGACTGGCTTAGATGTTATGCGCCGATGCTATAATGAAGCCCTATGGTGATGGATAAAGCCCTGTTCATCTTCTTGCTGACTTACGCAGCCATTGCCGTCGGACAGCCGCCCATCTTCCGCATAGACCGTGCCGGGGCTGCCCTTATCGGCGCCTCGCTCATGGTTGTCACGAAGGTGCTCGACATCGAAGCTGCCTACCGTGCTATTGACTACCGCACCATCGTTGTTCTGTTCTGCCTGATGATTGTCGTAGCAAACCTTCGCCTCTCTGGTTTCTTCCCCTTGGCCTCAGCCTTCGTCATGAGACACATCACGCAGCCGTCAATGCTGTTGTATGGAATCGTCTTTCTCTCTGGTGGTCTTTCAGCGCTCTTCATCAATGACACCATCTGCATCGCGTTTACGCCGCTCGTGGTCGGTGTGACACTGCGCCTCGGACTAAACCCGGTTCCTTTCCTTCTGGCATTGTGTATGGGAGCAAACATCGGCAGCATTGCCACCATCTCCGGCAATCCCCAGAACATCATGATCGGGAGCTTCTCTGGCATCAGTTATGCGCGTTTCACAGCCAAAATGCTGCCGGTGGCATTCTTCGGACTTATCCTGTGCTGCCTCATGCTCCGTCGTGCATACCGGAACGATTTTGCAAAAGAACGGATTGCGCTGGCACCAGCGCGCTATCGGGTTCACCGTCCGCTGCTCATAAAATCATCTGTCGTCTCGGGCCTCATGCTGCTACTCTTTTTCATGGGCGTGCCTATGACCACGGTAGCAATCGGAGCAGCTTCTTATCTGTTGATTACCCGCAGGGTCAAGCCGGAGAAAGTATATTCCTCGGTAGACTGGCGGCTGCTTGTCCTTTTCGTCGGACTCTTTATCGTGGTGGAAGGAGTCGAGCGATCAGGGCTGGTTATGGCCATACTCGATATGGTAGGCAAAAGAACCGCCAGTCATCCCATGTTTCTGGTAACCGTTAGCGCTCTTCTGTCTAATCTTGTCAGTAATGTCCCGGCAGTACTCCTCATGAAGCCAATTGTCGCCTCCATGCATGATGCAGAAACTGCTTGGCTCCTTCTTGCGATGAGCAGCACCCTTGCAGGCAACCTCACAATCCTCGGCTCAATCGCAAATATCATCGTCGTCGAAGGTGCACGGCCCCGGGTAAACATAGGCTTTGTCGAACACCTGAAGGTTGGAGTCCCGCTCACGGTAGTTACAGTTGCTCTCGGTGCGCTATGGTTGAGTTCAGTTCCTTACTGACTTTATTATTAATGCAGCCTCAATCTTGAAGACCCAAGTTTGCTGATAGCCTTCTGTACACCGCGAGAGTTTGATGGGTAACAGCCGCATGATTCACCCTGCTATAGACAGGGATTGGAAAATGAAATTATCGCGGCGTGCCGAAGGAAATGAGGTTAAGGGGAAAACGTACCGATGGATGGAAGGCGTAAGGTATAAGGAAATGCTCTCCTGCAGGACAAACACAGGATAACTCTGCGAGCCACTTTCAATGCCTCAACCGTGAGATGGGTATTTTGTCATATTCCTTCTTTTTTTGAGGATCCAGCAGCGTTAAACGTGCAGCGTTAAAATAATAGAATAATACTTTTAACTTTTGCTTTACATCGTCAGACGCCCCAGGGTACTTATCCGGATGCAATTCATGAATCTTTTCAAAAAAGGCATTCCTGATCTGTTCATCTGTCGCATATTCGTTGATGCCGAGCACCTTGTAATATCCCATGGTTGTATGCCATTTGTATAAATGCTCCACCTTATTTATGAACTCCGTTGAAATGACGGGAATATCCTTATCAGCAGATTTACCGGCAGTTTTTTCCTGTTCTTTTCCCGTCTCCGTATTCGTCATAGTGCCATGGTCTATAAATGAAGAGAGGATTTGCCGGTCCTTTCCCGTCAAATCCAAGAAATCTATCCCTATGTCGTATCGCTTTTGGCCTTCTTTTTCTATTCCTTCGGATGAAGCAACTCTCCCCACACATGTAAGAGGGTTATCATCATGGATGAACATCTCCATCGGTATCCTGCTTTCGATCGCAAAATTTCTCGTGCATTCAATAAGCATACCTCCCAGGCTGATGATTTTTACTTTAAAATCAGCAGGATAAATCAAAATAGCCTTTTCCGGATCCTTAATATGAAACCGGATATTAAGCCTGGTACTTCCTATCG
>QKDO01000052.1 GCA_003252075.1 Nitrospirota bacterium | reverse complement strand
TGCCGTCTTCGCTGGTAATAAAGCCAAAACCTTTGCTGTCGTTAAACCACTTTACGGTTCCTTGTGCCATTTCCTTTACCTCCTTCTCTTTAAACTAAAATCTTAGAAGGACTCAAGAAAATAAGGCCTCAAGGTCAAAGCTCTTTACAGCCTCTGTAACCGCAACATCTTCTAAAATTCTGAATAACAATAGCATGTCACGCGCGGTTCGTCAAGGGTTAACCGCCCGAAATACCAGGGCGGCGAGTGCTCACTCGTGGAAGTCATTGCATTTTCATGATATGATGAACCGTGACGGACGAAAATGTGAAGCTGGTCTACTCGACCGACAGGATGGTTCCGCGAGAGAAGACGCGGCGGGAGAAGGGGGTGTCCGGCGTCCGGTCTGGAGTCCTGCAGAACGTGGTCATTCGCCTCGAACGCAAAGGCAGGGGCGGCAAGTCGGTAACCGTAGTGGATGGTCTCGGCCTCCCCAAGAATGCGCTGGAGGTCCTCCTGAAACGTCTGAAGTCATCGCTCGGTACCGGCGGCGCGCTCAGGGAGCCGGCGCTGGAGATCCAGGGTGATCACCGGGACGCGCTCATGGGGTTGCTCCAGGCGATGGGCTATGGTCCAAAGAAGTCGGGCGGCTGATCCTCAGGCCGGCCAGTTCACCTTCAGAAAATATTTCATATCTCCGAATGCCCTGCAGACACGCCCGACCGCTGCCTCGAATTCCTCGGGACCGAGATTCCTGTTCTCCTGGATAAACGACGCTGTTTTGCCGAGGTACAGCGGCGTAAGCGTCTGCACGAGGTGTTGTTGGTTCATCATCTTCCGGTGATGTGCAAGCGCGAAGCTGCAGACGATCTCCGCCCAGACCTCATCCGGGATCTGAAACTTCACACACGGCTGCAACGCCGCCTTTTGCAGGAACACCTGGATTTCCCTCGGCAGGAATCCCGACCATATTTTCATGAATTCCCTGACGCCGAGCCTGAACCGTTCGATCATGGCATCCAGGTTCACGCTGACCGGTGCAGCGCCGGCCTCATGAAAGTCCCCGAATACCGGGCTTTCTGCCGGCGTGCTTCTCTTCCAGACATCATAGTAAAGGTCCATCATGGTGAAGGCAGCGCCGGCAAGCTGAACAAGTATATCGCTCACGTCGACAGGGCCGGCATTATTCTCCCGGACCAACGTGCCGAGCACGGTCTGACAGACCCGATAGTTCCCAGCAACCGCAGCAGTCGCCCTCCAGAGATCTACCGCGGACCGGAGGCTTTCTGAACTCCAGAAGCGGTCCCCAAGAAGTTCTGCAGCCACGGTACCCGAAAAGGCTGCTTCTTCGGTGAGCGGCTGTTGCAGAGCCTTTCCATACAGGGTATGCATAAGGGGAACAAGCGTTGTCTGTGAGAGCGTGCCATCGCAGCGATGGCGCTGATAGACCGGGGCGACGTACTCATATCCGTGTTGGAGCAATGGTTCGAGCAGCCGGACGATCCACCCGGGGGAGATACTCTTGAGGTCTCCCGACAGAAGAACGCAGGCGCGAATTCCCAGCGTCTGCGATGCTTCAAGGATCGTTCTCAGCGCTATTTCCTTTCCTTCCTTTCCGTGATAGGGGGCAGAATGTCTGAATGAAGGCGCAGCAGCATGGTAATGGAGCGTGACACCGGATTCTCGGATCGGAAAATCCCTGACCGTGTTCCCGGTTCCATCGGAAGGTCCGGTATCCACGACAAGTACGAGGGCCTTAGCGTCGGGAGCTGCCTGCTTCAATCCCTCCAGAGCGGCCCGGATAACCACGGTAACCGTCTCTTCGTTCTGGCAGCACGGAATGCCTACCAGAATATCAGCCGACTGGACAGCATCGATTACTCGAACCAGATCCTCAGCATTTCTCTTCATTCCGACAGCCCGGCCGTATGCCCTGTCATAGTGTCTTCGGGGGCTGCCGGCGTGGTCCCCGGTTTGCCTTCGACCGGGTTGTTGTAGAACCGTTGCGTGGGATAGGCAAAGTCAATGTCATCGCACTTCCTGAATGCCCGCAGGATGTCTTCCCACATCTGCTGCGTGCTCTCGCGACAGCGATGGGGTTCGCAGAGATAGCGGATCGTCAGGAGCAGGACAACTATCGGGGCTGCTAGTCGATCCTGAGTCCGGGACGACAGTCCGAACGAGACTGTGAGGTCGTGGATTGTCTTCATTCCTTTCTGAACGCCACGACTCCCAGAGGTGGAATTACGAGCGACAGCGAGTAATATCTGCCGTGGTACGGCACCGGCACGGCCTCAGCCCCCCCCATATTTCCCTGACCGCTGCCGCCGTATTCCTTCGCGTCGCTGTTCAGTATCTCCTTCCAGAACCCGCCGAAGGGAACGCCGACCCGGTAGTTCTTCCGCGGTTGTGGGGTGAAGTTGCAGACGAACAGAACCGGCGGACCGGCGCTGCCTTTCCGGAGGAAGCTGACGATGCTCTGCTCCCAGTCGCTGCAGTCGATCCATTCGAAGCCGTTACTGTCAAAATCGCACTCGTACAGCGCCGGCTCGCCGCGGTACAGAATATGCAGATGTCGGACCCATGTCTGTATGCCCTGATGAGCCTCGTTTTCCAGCAGATGCCAGTCGAGACTGCTGTCATGGACCCACTCCCGCCGCTGGCCAAACTCCCCGCCCATGAAGAGGAGCTTCTTGCCAGGATGCGCGAAGAAATACCCGAGCAGCAACCGCAGGTTCGCGAATTTCTGCCAGTCGTCGCCCGGCATCCTGTTCAACAGTGATCCCTTGCCGTACACAATCTCGTCATGAGAGAGCGAGAGGACGAAGTTCTCCGCAAAGGCGTACAGCAGGCTGAAGGTCAGCTGATTGTGATGATACTTCCGGTGGACCGGGTCTTTCGAAAAATAGCTGAGGGTATCATGCATCCAGCCCATGTTCCATTTCATGCCAAAACCGAGGCCGCCGAGATAGACCGGCCGCGACACCATCGGCCAGGCTGTCGACTCTTCCGCTATCGTCTGGACGTCGGGAAAAGAACGGTAGACCTCTTCGTTCAAGCGGCGCAGGAACTGCACGGCTTCGATGTTTTCCTTGCCGCCGAACCGGTTCGGGATCCATTCGCCTTCTTTTCGTCCGTAGTCAAGGTAGAGCATCGATGCCACTGCGTCGATCCGGAGACCGTCAGCATGGTACATGTCGAGCCAGAAAAGCGCGCTGCTGATCAGGAAGGCCGCTACCTCGTTCCGTCCGTAGTTGAAAATATAGCTGTTCCAGTCCGGATGAAACCCTTTGCGCGGATCGGCATGCTCATACAGATGGGTGCCGTCAAAATAGACCAGGCCGTGCTCATCATCCGGAAAGTGGGATGGGACCCAGTCGAGGATCACACCGATGTTCTTCTGGTGCAGACGGTCCAACAGATACATAAAGTCCTGCGGTGATCCGTAGCGGCTGCTTGGCGCGAAATAGCCCGTCGTCTGATAGCCCCACGAGCCGAAGAAGGGATGCTCCATGACCGGCGTGAACTCCACATGGGTAAACCCCATTTCCGCCACATACTCGGGGAGATAGTCTGCCAGTTCCCGGTAGGAGAGCGAACGGTTATTCTCGCCAGGCACGCGGCGCCACGAGCCCCCGTGTATTTCGTAGATAGAGATAGGGGCGCTCAGGGAATTCTTTGCCCGCCGCTCCTGCATCCATGCAGCATCACCCCAGGTATACCCTATTTCAGCAACGACAGAAGCAGTCTCTGGCGGCACCTGCCAGAGGAGCGCAAAGGGGTCGCCTTTGTCGGCAGCGAAGTTTCCCTGACGGGAGACGACGTGGTATTTGTAGGGAGTACCTGCTTCCACGCCGGGGATGAACCCCTCCCATATGCCGGATTCGTCTTCGCGCATCTTCAGCTGATGCGCACCCCTGTCCCATCCGTTGAATCCGCCGACCACCGAGACAGCCTGCGCATTCGGCGCCCAGACGGCAAAGTGCGTGCCGCGAACCTTGCCGAGCACCATCGGGTGTGAGCCGAGCTTGTCATAGAGCCGGAAGTGTGAACCCTCTCGGAAAAGGTATACATCATGTTCTGTCAGTCTGCTTGCGTCGTACCGTACCATCTGCTTCGTCATGACACCCCCTTTACCCTTTGATGCCGTCCATGATCTGGCGCATGCCACGCAGCGGGATCATCACCCAGTCAGGACGGTTATTGATTTCATACCCCAGCTCGTAAACCGCTTTTTCGAGCAGGAAAATCCTGAGCATTGCCTCCAGTTGTGAGCGGTCCTGAGGGAGAAAGGAGGCATCGCCGGCAGCGCGGAGATAGGCGTTCAGGAATATGCCGCCTACCGTGCAGTGCCAGACAGCGGTCCAGGGTTCAAGGAGCGCGACGTCCTCGCTGCGCACGGAGGACTGCTTCAACAGGATATGATAGGTGGCATAGTGAAACGACCGGATCATGCCGGCGATATCGCGCAGGGGCGAGCGTTTCAGCCTGCGCTCGGTAAGCGGTCGTGCGGGCTCGCCCTCGAAGTCGATGATAACGAAATCGTTGCCGGTGAAGAGCACCTGACCGAGGTGATAGTCCCCGTGAAAACGCGTCTTCATTGCCGAGAATTTCTTCTCGACTATGCCGCGAAAGCAGTCGAGGATGGCTTTTTCATTGGCAAGGACTTCTTCGGCCTCCTGACGGAAATCTTCCGGGAGCCGCTTCATATTTCCACGGAGGAGCTGCAGAACCCGCACCGCGAGGTTGCGCATGGACTGGTAGACTGAACGCTGGTAAAGCATACTGAATGGTTCCGGTACAAAGGCTGGATTCTCCATTGCGGCAGCAAGGGCGGTGTGCATTTCAGCGGTCCGCGTACCGAGGAGCGAAATCATCTCGAGATAAAAACCGCCGATCATCTCCTGCAGGAGAGGAGACAGGGAGGCAAAATCTATTTCCAGAAAAGAAAGCGGGCAGAGCGGAAGCTCCCGGGATTCCGGTCCGCCGGAGAGTACCCGTTCAAAAAAGCGGCTCAAAACGTCGAGCGTGAAGGTCCAGGCATTGCCTTGGTTCGGGACGAACCCCTGGAGCTGGCCGATGCAGATATGATCACCGCTCTGCGGCCGGTATTCGATCTCGCCGGCAAACCGTGGGACATGGGTGAAATCGGACTCTTCGGCAAAAAACCGCATGATCTCCGCGTCGGGGTTCACGCCCTCTTCGAGATGCCGGTAGAGCTTGAAAAAGAGATCATTTCCGTAGAGCAGGGAAGTATTGCTCTGCTCCGCCCTCAGGACCTGCGATTTTGCAGCGGCTGCATCCCGCAGGAGTGAAGGCTTCAGGCTCCGGCCGGGGCGGCCGGAAAGTCCTTTTATACTGCTCCGGCGTGCGATCATCTCGATGAGCGACCGTCTGAAAGCTTCACTGTAGACCGCGTCGTGGAGGATACCGTCAGTCTCGCCAATCCGCAGGGCGGCCAGGATGGCATGCGGCGCCTCCTCGATTACGCGGTCAGCCGCCTCACCGGACGAAAAAGCAAGCGGGAGGAGATAGATGTCGGAGGCCCCTTCGAGATACCGCACTTTAACGAAGAGAAGACGTCCGGTGGAACTGTTTGCGCCGAGGGCAACATCCTCCCGGATCAGCACCTCGCGAATCTTTCTTCCCTTTGCGCCGAACCAGCGGCAGCCTGCCAGGAACGATGGCAGGATATCTGTCTCCAGGCGGGACTTTATCTTCTCGTCGAAGACCTGCTCCCAGCGGCCGACCGCTTTCAGTTGCGGTATGAGCCGCATCACGTTACCGGTATCGATCAATTCTTCTTCTTTTTTCAGGAAGAACCAGAAATAGTCATAGAAGCCGAGTGTCAGGACGTACGGCGTCTCCCGGACTGGCGGAAATACGTTCTGGCCGAATATCTCCTCCGGCACGTAGCCCCGGTACCTCGCAAGGTCGAGTTCGACAACCTGGGAGAACCGGGACAGATTGATCACCACCAGTATTGTCTCGTCCTCAGAGGTACGCGTGAAGGCAAGGACCTTCGCGTTGTCCGTCGGAACGAATTCGATATCGCCGCTGCCGAAAGCCCTGAACCGCCTGCGCATGGCGATGACACGTTTCATCCACCAGAGCAGAGAGGAGGGGTTGCTGTCCTGGTTCTCGACGTTCAGCGCCTCAAAATGGTACTCCGGGTCGATGATCACCGGCAGATAGAGCTTCTGCGGGTTGGTCTGCGAGAATCCGGCATTCCGGTCCGAGCTCCACTGCATCGGTGTCCGGACACCGTTGCGGTCGCCCAGATAGTAATTGTCGCCCATGCCGATTTCGTCACCGTAATAGATAACCGGCGTACCGGGCAGCGAGAAAAGGATAATATTCAGCAGTTCGATCTTTCGCCGGCTGTTTCCGACCAGCGGTGCAAGCCGGCGGCGAATGCCGAGGTTGATCCTCGCCTTGGGATCGCGGGCGTATACCTTGTACATGTAGTCCCGCTCCTCGTCGGTCACCATCTCGAGCGTCAGTTCGTCATGGTTCCGCAGGAACATGGCCCATTGGCAGGAACCGGGTATCTTGGGCGTCTGTCCGAGAATATCCACGATCGGGAAGCGGTCTTCCATCTGCAGGCCCATATAGATCCTCGGCATGACCGGGAAATGAAAGGCCATGTGGCACTCGTCTCCGTCCCCGAAATAGGCGACCGCGTCTTCCGGCCACTGGTTAGCTTCTGCAAGGAGCATGCGGTTGCTGAATTTGCGATCAACATGGGTTCGCAGGTCTTTCAGGAATGCATGAGTTTCCGGCAGGTTCTCGCAGTTTGTTCCCTCGCGTTCATACAGATACGGGACTGCGTCGAGTCTCACACCGTCGACCCCCATCTCAAACCAGAAATCGATACTGCGTAACATGGCGGTCCTCACCATCGGGTTGTCAAAATTCAGGTCAGGCTGATGGGAATAGAACCGGTGCCAGTAGTAGGCCTTTGCAACGGCGTCCCAGGTCCAGTTGGACGGCTCGAAATCGATGAATATGATGCGGGTATCCTGGTATTTCTCCGGCGTGTCGCTCCAGACGTAGAAGTCCCTCCAGGGCGAACCCGCCTTGGCCTTCCGCGCCCGCTGGAACCAGGGGTGCTGATCTGAGGTATGGTTCATGACGAGTTCCGTGATCACCCGGATGTTACGCCTGTGCGCTTCCCGCAGAAAGGTCTTGAAGTCCTTCAGCGTACCATAATCGGGATTGATGCTGCGGTAGTCGGCAATATCGTACCCGTCGTCCTTGAGCGGAGACGGATAGAACGGGAGCAGCCAGACAGCGGTGATACCCAGGTCGGCAAGGTAGTCCAGCTTCCGTATCAGACCGGGAAAATCGCCGATACCGTCTGCGTTGCCGTCAAGAAAGGTCTTTACATGCAGCTGATATATGATAGCATCTTTATACCACTGGGGGTCAGCCGGCGCGTATTCTTTCTTCTGCGGCATGTTCCGTCTCCTTACATGAAGTAATCGAAGTCCGTCTCGCGCTTCAGCTGCTTCCGGACCCGGAAGATATTAGCAGGAAGCACCCTCGGATCAAGTTCAACATAGTTGCGCTCTCCCTGCCAGATGAATTTATCATCGCTCAGCAGGTCGTGCACCATATAGGGCTGACTCGGCGCAATGCCGAGTTCTTCAATCGGCACGGTTACCCATCCGGAATGCGTATGCGCGGGGTCCAGGTTGATTACGATAAGGAGAACGTTCGAGAGGTCAGAGGCGGCCTTGACGTAGAACAGAAGGTTTTCGTTGTCAACATTACAGAATCGCAGGTTCCAGAGATCCTGGAGGGCGATGTTCTCCCTCCGGATCTTATTCATCCGTGCAATGAAATCCTTTAGGTTCCCCGGCGCGTCCCAGTCCCATGTCTTCAGTTCATATTTCTCCGAATGGAGATATTCTTCTTTTCCCGTCAACGCTTCGTTGACGCAGAGTTCAAAAGCAGGACCATAAATCCCATAGCTCGGTGAAAGTGTTGCTGCGAGCGCAAGCCGCATCATGAAGGCAGGTCGCCCTCCATACTGCAGGTGCTCCGGCAGTATGTCCGGTGTATTGGGCCAGAAGTTAGGGCGGAAGAACTCCCGCACGTCGCTCCGCGTCAGTTCGGTAAGATACTCGCGGAACTCACGCTGCGTATAGCGCCAGGTGAAATACGTATAGGACTGGGAAAAACCGATCTTGCCGAGACGGTACATGATCTTCGGCCGCGTGAAGGCTTCCGACAGGAAAATGACATCCGGGTGATCTCTGCGCACCCCGGCGATCAGCCACTCCCAGAAACGAAAGGATTTCGTGTGCGGATTGTCTACCCGAAAAATCGTGATGCCACGTTCAATCCAGAACAGTACGACAGCCCGGAGCTCCTCCCAGAGCCCCTCCCAGTCGTCGCTCTCAAAGTTCAGCGGGAAGATATCTTCATATTTTTTCGGCGGGTTCTCGGCATACTGGACACTGCCGTCCGGCCGCTGCCGGAACCATTCCGGATGTTCCTTGACATAAGGATGGTCGGGCGAACACTGGAAGGCAAGGTCCATGGCGAGAGAAATGCCATACTCCCTTGCCCGGGAGATGAGCGAAGAAAAAGCCTCCAGTGAACCGAGGAGAGGATGGACCACCGTATGTCCACCCTCTCCTCCGCCGATTGCCCAGGGGCTTCCCACGTCGTCCGGCGCTGCTGACGGCATATTGTTTTTTCCCTTCCGGTTGGTCATCCCAATCGGGTGAATGGGCGGGAAGTAGAGTACATCGAAGCCCATACGGGAGATCTCCGGCAGTAACTTCTCGCAGTCGGTAAATGTTCCGTGCTCCCCGCTGCGTCCGGGGCAGGACCGCGGGAAAAGTTCGTACCAGCTGCCGAAAAGCGCCCGTCGCGGTTCCACCACAATGGAGAGTTCATGGTCATACATTACTGCGTAGCGCATGTCAGGAAATGCTTTCATGAGGGAGGTGACCTCATCACCGGTGGCTATGGCGACTGCAGCAGTCATATCCGTTTCTGCAGCAGCAGTGAGCGAGTCAAGCAGCCTACCGAGTTCTTTTCCCGACTTCTTCGAGGCCCTGCCGAGAGCATCCGAGACGAATGCCATGCCGATCCTGATGTCAATGCTCAGGTCCTGCCCGGCCTTGAATTTCTTCATTATATCCCTCTGCCAGGTTTGGAAATGGTCTACCCATCCCTGTAGCGTGTAGCGGTAGATACCGATCTCGTCCGCAATGAACTCACCGTGCCACCGATCATTGTTCCCATAACGCATGGGAGCTGATTGCCAGGACCGATCCCGGGGGTTTTTGAACAGGAGAGAGGCAGCAATCGAGTCATGGCCATCGACAAAGATGTCTGCTTCGACCCTGACCTCCTGACCGAGGACGCGTTTTGCGGGATACCTGCCCCCCTCGACCTCGGGAGTGACCCGCTCAATGATGATCCGAGCCCTGCCTTCCATCATGTTCCCCCTTCTGCAGAATTATTGTTGCCGGTAATTCCATTATGTCACATCAGGAATATACCGGAGTGAATATCGACTGCCCGTCTTGAAGGAAAAACCAAGAAACTGCTCTGTGACAAAAATGCTTATCTCAGGCGCAGTTCATTGTAAGTTTCATAATGTGACTATATAGTATTTAAATTGTGGTTACATTATATATTAAATGTAGCCACATGTCAACGCAATGCCAGGCGTTTTCGGTGTGAAAAACGTGGCAACGGAAGATGTTGCAGGATTACAATATTGCATGACACAAGACACGTTAAGAACTCTGCGTGATGCCGTCCTGGCTGAGTGCTATGAACGCTCTGTCAGGCTTCTGAAAGAAAACTCCCGTGCCTCTGGCATTATTGCCTGTGCGCAGAGCGAAAAGGCCGTTGGCAGAAATTATGCGAGCATTTTTGGCCGGGATGCGGCAATATGCGCTCTCGGCATGATAGCGTCAGGGGATCGCCAGCTCGTCGGAGCAGCCAGAAAGGGGCTCGTGACGCTTGCACGCTATCAGGCGCCGAACGGCCAGATCCCCAAATATGTAAAGCCTGAAAGCAGGGAAACGGATTTTTGGTATTACGGCTGCATCGACGCAACACTCTGGTGGTTGATTGCGGTGAAGCTCTTCGACCGTTATGTGCCAGGGCAGTCGCTGGAGCGCAACCTCCATACGGAGGTGAAACTCGCCATGCACTGGCTCCTCTGTCAGGAACACCAGGGTCTGTTCCTGCTGCAGCAGAACGAAGCGAGCGACTGGGCTGATATCATGCCGCGCTCAGGATTCGTTCTCTATACAAATGCCTTGTGGTATTTTGTCAAGAAGCTCTTTAGCATGGAGGGAGCGCGGGAGACCCGCTACTATTTCAACAGGATATTCTACCCCTTCGACAAGGTCATTCCGGAGCAGCGGCGGGCCCGTGTACTGGCGCATTACGTCCGGAACCTGGCCCGGGATCAGGGGGTATATCTGAGCTTTGTGAATTTCTCCTTCGGCGGACCGGAAATAGATGTCTTCGGCAATATCCTTGCGTTGTTGTTCGGTCTGACTGAGAAATCTCGAGCGACGCGCATGACGGACACGCTGCTCCGGTTTAAGGTCAACCTGCCCTATCCCGTGCGGGTCGTCCACCGGCCGATTGGCAGAAAGAGCCGTCTCTGGCGGCAGTACATGCAGCGACATCTCCAGAATTTCCCCTATCAGTATCATAACGGCGGTATCTGGCCGTTCGCCGGCGGCTTCTGGGTCATGCTGCTTTCTTCGCTGGCCCGCCAGGAACTTGCCTGGAGCGAGCTTGAACGACTTGCATTCCTGAACAGGATCAATGACTGGGAGTTCAATGAGTGGTTTCATGGCAGGACCGGCGAGCCGATGGGCATGGCCGGACAGTCGTGGAATGCCGCGGCCTTCCTGCTTGCCTTTCATGTCCTTACAGGATCCTTTCGTCTGGAGCGGCTGTCCGCTCCCCGCAGTGCATGAAGCTGATGCCGGAAGGATAGATGATTGCAGAAGTCAGCGGATAAAGAATCCTTTTCCTTGACAGATCTTCATCACTACTGGTACTGTTAACTATCACAATAACTGCAGTACCCGGATGAAAACTACGTCATTGTACGTCCCTCAAAAGATCCAAGACTTTTTTCCCCCGAATGCAGAAAAAGGAGTTTTATGGAATTTCAGAGATTCAATCTTCACCCCCATGTAGCGGCCGGAGTCAAGGCGGCTGGCTATAGCAAGCCCACGCCCATTCAGAAGCAGGCAATACCACCGGTCCTGCAGGGACAGGATGTCCTCGGTCTTGCACAGACCGGAACCGGAAAAACAGCAGCCTTTGTGCTGCCGATCCTGGAGCGTTTGCTTCAGGGCCCGCGTGGCCGTGTCCGGGCGCTCATCGTGGCACCTACCCGTGAACTTGCGGAGCAGATCCACGAGTCCATCACCACCTTGGGACGACAGACCCGGCTCAGAAGCATGACGGTCTACGGCGGTGTCGGCTTCAATCCCCAGGCCGACAAACTGAAACGCGGTTATGAAATCGTCGTCGCCTGCCCAGGCCGTCTGCTCGACCATATCGATCAGAGAACGATCAATCTGTCACATCTGGAGACGCTCGTGCTCGACGAGGCTGACCGGATGTTCGACATGGGCTTTTTGCCCGACATCAGGAAGATCATCAGGCATATACCGGCAAAGCGCCAGACATTGCTCTTTTCTGCTACCATGCCCGATGATATCCGGCGTCTTGCACATGACATATTGCATGCCCCGATCACCGTGCAGGTCGACCATGCGGCACCTGCCAACACAGTCAGCCATGCCCTTTATCCGGTCGAACAGCATCTGAAGACCGCTCTGCTTTTGGAATTGCTTCGTCATACCGACACAGAGTCTGTCCTGATATTCACCCGCACCAAGCACCGCGCCAAGCGTATCGGCCAGCAGCTGGAAAAGGCTGGGTACCGGGCAGCATCCCTGCAGGGGAACCTCTCCCAGAACCGCCGTCAGGAAGCACTCGACGGATTCCGCAGCGGCAGATACCAGATTCTTGTCGCTACCGATATCGCTGCCCGCGGGATAGATGTTTCAAGCATATCCCACGTGATCAATTACGACATGCCCGATACTGCTGATGCATATACGCACCGCATAGGCCGTACCGGCAGGGCGGCAAAGACCGGTGATGCCTTCACGTTCATTACCCGTGAAGACCAGGATATGGTACGCAGCATCGAGCGTTTGCTCGGCTATGCAATAGAACGCCGCGCACTGAAGGACTTCGATTACAAGAAGTCAGCCCCGGTACGTGACGCTGAATTTGCCCGGCCGCCCCGCCAGTATACACAGCGCCGCAAAACAGAGGCTGGAGCAAGAAAGCCCTTCGCAGCGAAAGCTGGAGGGACAGGCGGACGCAGGGCAAGCGCAACGCGCAGCAGGAAGACCACCTAAGCGCGAAGAAATTCCAGCCACTCGCCTGGATATGCACACTATGCGTACTTCCGAAAGAGCGCATGTCAGGGCGCAAATATTTTTGCGGCGTGATGTATAATGGAGCATGAGCTTCTGGGGCTTTCTCACCGGGCTTATCATCGGCCTCGTGCCAATGATGGTCTTCTTCCGTTACGTCAGGGGCAAGTTCCTCTTTTTTACGAACCCCTACCTCAAGGGCGTGGTGGCAGGGTTCCTGCTCTGGATGATCATCAATATCTTCTTCTGGGCAGAGGCACAGTTCAATATGTTCGGTCTGCTGCGGGGAGAAGAGGGCTACAGCACCATGTATATCATCACCACATCATTGCAGGGATTTCTCACAGCCGGACTTCTGGCAGCCTTTGCTGCGAACAAGCTCTGGGGAAATAAGACCCCGAAGACGTAATTGCCGTCAGGCTGAGCATCAGCAGCAAGCAGCAAAGACCTCATCTCTTCAAAGACTTCCGTATGCCCCCCCTATGACAGCAGATTGCATTTCGCTTCCTTATGGCGTTCCTGATCGCACGTTCGGTCTTCCGGTGTTCCGGGGATGCAGCAGAATGAGGGGATGGGGATGAACTATTTCTTCTCTTCCGAGCTTGACCGGAACTTCCGGTATCGTTTCATGTAATCTTCCGCCACCTTCTGGTGGTCGAGAGAAAGATGACGGGCATACTCAATGACATAACCCCGCAGATACACTTCCGCGGGAATCCAGGTAAACTGCTCGGCTTCGATCTCTTCCAGATACCGCTTCTGCACCTTCGTCGCGATGGCCATACTTCCCAGGTCGATCCCCATCTTCTCCCGGATTTCCTTGAGAATAGGTCCGGAGAAGGCGGCAATGCCGTCCAGATAATCTCTCATCGATTCGCGAACGGTCACATCGGAGCTTTGCAGGGGCTGCTGCACCGGCTCTTCCCTGCCCAGGATATCCTTCAGTCTGTCGTAGGCGTCCTGCAGCTCTGCAAGAATGCCCTGTCTTCGGTGATAGGGCGCGTCCCCGTTCAAAGCTGCCAGCTCCATAGAGTCGCCCATATAGAACGCATTGAGATAAAGGTATTTTTTCCTCACCTCGGCAAAAGGGGCGTCCGGAGGCAGTTCGAGAACTTCGTAATATCTCCTAGTATCTTCCGTGCTCATAGCTTCTCGCTGAAAAAACAGCTGTCTTTCCGGACATAATATGTTCCGTGATGTCCTCTATTTCCCTTATTACCGGCGAAAGGCGGCAGTGAATCATAAAAGGTTCTTTTCTGTTTATGTATTTCTGCACCTCTTCATCATAGTCGGCGTATCCCGCATAGACAGCTGTTAGGCCGAGCAGCTTGAGGCAGACACTCCTCAGGTTCTCACCTACGAGGATATCCGTACTTTTCCTTACCTGGTTCAGGATGATATACACGACAAATGTTGACATTTCCTTTTCAAAAGCGACGTGAACGTCCGGCGAGCTTTTCTTTACATGGTCAAGAAGATTCGCGAAGTTCCGAATGCCGTAAGCGGCCTTGTTTTTCCAAGCGTCCTGCAGCATATCCTTCAGTCCGAAAGATCCCAGGAAGAACTTCAGTTTCCTGAAGTAAACGCTTTTTATGAACTGATACAGATTTTCAATGGCAGTTACCTCGGGTACCGTAACAACGATCATTTTGTCCGCCAGGAGAAAAGTGTCAAGGGTATTAATATGGGAACCCGCACCCAGATCAATAAGAATATAGTCGGCCTCAAGGCTCCTTATCTGCCTGAAAAGTTTCTGCTTCTGCGTATAACTGATGCTCTCGGAGTCCAGAGAACCCAACGCCCCGGTGATAAGCCCCATATTGGATATGCCGGAATGTACGATAATCTGGCTCAGCGGTATTTTTTCTTCAAAGAATTCCGCGAGTGAGTGTTTCGGTCTGCTGATACCAAAGAAGCTGTGCAGGTTGGCACCGCCGAAATCCGCGTCGATGATCACCAGTCTGCGGCCCTTCAGTGCGAGCTGCGTGGCTATGCTGCTGGTTATAAAGCTTTTCCCGGTACCGCCCTTGCCTCCGGCGACGGCCCAGATCTCACATGATTTATCAGTATGATGCATAGGTATGATAACACTATCATAAAACATTTATGCGGAAATGTCCCTTTCAGCAAACAATCAGCCGCGGTTTTGAACAACAGCAAGAGAGGCTGGGAAGACCTGCTTTTGCCATGTTCCTTTTGTACGGGGGGAGCACACCGTGCCTTTTGAGCATTCACTGCGCTTGCTGATGTCAGAGAAGGTCTCCCCGTCGTCCCCTGCGAGACCCAAAGCGGAGAGATTACATGCCCCGATCATCTCATCGCATGTGCTGCAGGATGTCCCGCCGAAACGAAGAATGTGAGGAATTGTCTTCTCACTCTGACAGCCCCTGGTTCGCATCACGGGGCACAATCTGCTATGATACAGAAAACCGCCCGGCAGGCCTGTCGCACCGCAAACATATGAATCGTCACGACGCACGTAATGATCATCGTTTCATCAGGCATGCCAGGCAGATACGGGAGGATTTGCATGCAGCATAGATTGTTTGGCAAAGCGTTACCTTTTTTTGGAGCGCTCCTCGCTCTGCTCATCGCCCTGCCCCAATCCCTATCATTTTACATAGACTGGCTTTGGTTCCAGGATCTCGGGTTCGAAAAAATCTTCACCACAAGACTCAATGCCCAGCTCATCTCCGCCCTTGCAGGCGGCCTTGCCGCATTCCTTTTCGCCTATGTAAATCTCTGGATCGTGGTGACCGCGACCAGGGGAAGGTCCGTTATCCTGCCCCTGCATATTCAGGGCATGCCTCAGCTCAATATTTTGAAGCATATCGACAAGGTAAAGATCATTGTTCCCGCCCTGCTCGGCCTTTTTACCGCTCTTGTCTTCTCCGGCAACTGGCTGACGCTGCTCACATATCTGCACGCCGCTGAATTCACCTACGTCGACCCTGTTTTCAACAAGAATGCTTCCTTTTATGTCTTTACGCTGCCGCTGCTGGAGGTATTCTCGGGTTCGGCGATGCTGGTTCTCGCCGTATCACTCATCTCAGCTGCGGTCTTGTATCTCGTGAAAGGCGCGATCTTCATCCACCCAAAAGGGATTGGCGCAGAGCGGTCGGCACAGGTCCATCTCTCTGTCCTTGGGGGGATAATCTTCCTTGTTCTGTCGCTCAACGCATACATCAGCATGCATGCTATCCTTTCCTCGTCAGCAGGGCTTATTGCCGGGGCAACCTATACGGACATCCATGCGACGATTCCGTTCCTCAAGGCGCAAATGGTACTGGCGGTGGCTATTGCGGGGCTGCTCATCCTCAATGTCGTTCTGAAGCGCAGCATTCTGCTCATCGGAGTCATCGGCCTTTTCATTGCGGTATCGTTCATCGGGAGTTCGATCTACCCCTCTGCCATTCATAAGTTCGTCGTGGCGCCGAATGAGCTCGTCAAAGAGACACCCTACATCAGGAACAATATCGCGGCAACGAGAAAAGCGTACAATATCGACGGGGTCGAAGAGCGTGACATTTCCGGGGGCACATCCCTCTCCAAGGCCGACATCAAGACCAACAGCGCGACCGTTGAGAATATCAGGCTATGGGACCATAAGCCCCTCCTTGACACCTTCAGCCAGGTCCAGGAGATCCGGACCTACTATGATTTCACCTCCGTCGACAATGACCGCTATATGATCGACGGCAAGTATCGTCAGACCATGCTTTCGGCGAGAGAGCTTTCATCAGAAAGCATACCGACAAGGAACTGGATCAATGAAACGCTCACCTTTACCCACGGATACGGACTGACCCTGGGCCCGGTCAACCAGGTGACGCCCGAGGGGCTTCCGGTCCTGTTCGTCAAGGACATACCTCCCGTTTCGTCCGCAAAGAACCTTGCGATCTCCCGCCCCGAGATCTATTTCGGAGAATTGTCGAGCAGTCATGTCATCGTCAATACGAATTCGAAGGAGTTCGACTATCCTTCCGGTGAAAAGAATGTCTTTACGAGCTATGCAGGTTCACGAGGCGTGAAGATCGACTCCTTGTTCAGGAAGCTGCTGTTCTCAGTGCATTTCGGCTCGCTGAAACTCTTTCTGTCAAATGACATAACTCGGGACAGCCGGATACTCTTCGAAAGAAAGATATCCGACCGGGTCAGGAAGGTAATGCCCTTCCTCCTCCTTGACCGCGATCCCTATATGGTCATAACGGAAAAAGGCGAGCTTTTCTGGATCTATGACGCGTATACTGCCAGCAACCGTTTCCCCTACGCTCAGCATCTGGGCAGAAAAAACAGCATCAATTACATCCGGAATTCCGTCAAAATTACGATCAACGCATATGACGGTTCCATGGTGTTCTACATTGCTGATGATAAAGACCCGATCGTTGGAACATATGACCGGACTTTCCCCGGAATGCTGCACCCGCTCAAAGAGATGCCTGCAGACCTGAAAAGCCATCTCCGCTATCCGGAGGACGTCTTTAATATCCAGACAGCGATCTATTCGACATATCATATGGAGGACCCGCAGATATTCTATAACCGTGAGGACCAGTGGGAGGTCCCGTCAATGGGTTCTGATTCCCAGTCAGAGGTCATGGAGCCCTACTACACGGTCATGAGACTTCCCGGGGAGAAGAAGGAAGAGTTCATCCTCATGCTTCCCTATACGCCGAAGAAGAAACAGAACCTGGCAGCCTGGATGGTGGCGCGGAGCGACGGTGATGACTATGGAAAACTGCTGGTCTACCGTTTCCCCAAGGACAGGCTCGTTTACGGCCCAAAGCAGATCGTCGCACGGATCAACCAGGACACCGAAATATCACGCCAGATATCCCTCTGGGACCAACGCGGGTCGCAGGTCATGCAGGGGACCCTGCTTGTCATCCCTATCGAGGGATCCCTCATATATGTCCAGCCCCTGTATCTCAGGGCCGAATCCGGCAAGATCCCGGAACTGAAGAGGGTCATAGTAGCCTATGAAAACCGGATTGCCATGGAAGAAACCCTTGAACAGGCGCTGGCGAGGATCTTCGGAGATATCGGGATGCCGTCGAGTGAAAAATCTTCTGCTTCCGTCACTATCACGGCTGAACAGCCGGAAGGCAATTTCGCTGCAACCGCGAAAGAGCACTTTGACCGTGCCATGAAGGCGCAGCGTGAAGGCGACTGGGCACGCTACGGCGAGGAGATCCGGAAACTCGGGGATATCATCAGCAGGATGCAGAAGGGAAAATGATGTCGCCTTGGCGAGTAAGGATTTCTGCCGAAGGACTCACTTACCGCCAAACGACGCTCCGACGTCAGAACTGATAGGATATGCTGAGTAGGTCGAAGTTGTCCGGGATCTTTTGCCCCCTGAACTCATTTGTGCTCAGGATCTGGGTGTAGATCAGACAGACACTGTGCAGCTGGATCGCCGCGCCAGCCTGCAGGTCGCCAACCCAGATATTCCGCTCCACGGAATGGCAGCCAGCAAAAGTATTGCCGTCCAAAAAGATATTATGCAGCACAGCCCGGCCCTCTACTCCCGCAAAGAAATACCAGGCAATACTGTGGGCATACATGAAATATCCGGCGCCGGGAAGGCTCGGCCGGATGCGCGGCGGCCCGAAATCCTTTTCGATGGCCGGCCCCGTGCTCACCGCAAACCCTGCGGCAGTGTAGGTAAAGACATTGCCGGGCGCCTTGCCCAGGCGCGGGATCACGTCAACGTCCAGACCTAACAGAATGTCATCACTGCAGATGACCATGAACATGCCCTGCAACGTCCGTATCAGCATCCTGTTGCATTCACCTTTTAGGCTGTGATTCTATTATAGAAGCGAAGAACGTCAATCAACAAGCCGTCTTCATTGTCAGGGAAATCACATCATGCCTCCATAACAGGATATCGCCTCGTGGAGCTGTAGTCATTCCGTAATCGCTGAGCGGGCTGACGTCACGCAGTTCTCTCTCTTGGCCCAAAGAGAAAAAATCGTTATACTAAGGCCATGATCAGACTGGTCGAGCTCATGAACATATCGTCCCCCGCTGTGAACGCACTGCTTTCTGTCTGCGCCTTCATGGTTGTTGCCAAGATCGCCGACCTCCTGATCGATAAGGTACTCCGTAAATTCAGCCGCTTTACGAAGACCGACCTTGATGACCGGATAGTCGATGTGGTGCACAGGCCGATATTTTTTACGATCCTGTTCCTGGGCATCATCGCTACGGCCCTGCATTTCGGACCGTCCGAAAATGTGCTATGGTATACATCGGGCAGCCTCTACTCGCTGCTTGCAGTGATCTGGTGTGTTGCTGCGGTACGCATAAGCAACACCGTAATCGAGCATGCGGTCATGAAGGTATCTGATGTGACCGGAATGAGCCGTGACATCATCCCCCTCGTCGAGAACGTTACCCGCATCGTCATCATCGTTGCTGCGGTCATGATCGTGCTCTCGATCTGGAAGATCAACATAACACCGGTCATCGCCTCTGCCGGAATAGCTGGTGCTGCCGTAGCTTTTGCTGCAAAAGATACGATCGCCAATTTCTTCGGCGGCATAAGCGTTTTTGTGGACAAACCCTTCAAGATCGGTGACTACATCGTGCTCGATAAGGGTGAGCGCGGGGAGGTAGTAGCGATCGGGGTAAGAAGCACGAGGATAAAAACGCGGGACGACGTCCAGATAACCATACCCAACTCGATCATCGCAAACACGAAGGTGATCAACGAAAGCGCACCTATCCCGAACTTCCGCGTGCGCATTCCGGTCTCGGTCGCCTACGGAAGTGACATCGACAAGGTTCAGGAGGTTCTCCTTGAGGTGGCTGGACAGAACGAAAATGTGATCCCTGAACCCTCACCCCGCGTCCGCTTCCGCGAGTTCGGCGAGTCGTCCCTGAACTTCGAGCTCCTCTGTTGGACAAAAGAGCCTTCCCTGCGGGGACTGACCGTCCATGAGCTGAACTGCGAGATCTACAAAACGTTTGCGGCATCCGGCATCACCATACCCTTCCCACAACGGGATGTCCACATCCGTCCGGACTCCTGAGCAGCCTGCGGCGATTGCTGTTCAGTCTATCCAGAGAAGACCGGTATGTATCCAGCCGGCTTCTCCCCATTCGTTCTTGACCCGCACCCATGCCCCCTTTCTTTGAAGGACGACGAAGGCGTCATATTGCTTTGCCGGACTCCACTTCGTTCTGCTGTAACGCCTTCCGGGGCCCTTTCGTGCATTTGCCGCCGCCCGCTTTACCACGGCGCACCGGTTCCGCCTCGTCACGATACCGCTATGGATCCAGTTTACATCACCGTCAACGTCCCGAACCGCATACCAGTCCCCCTCAATTGAGACACCGACCTTCCTGAATGGCATATTACGGTAGACCTCCCAGACTTTCGTATACTGCATACCCGGCCCTGAACGTATGTTAGCCTTAGACGTGCTGACACAGAGCGCCTGCGCGTAAGGTCGTGCGCTGAACAGAAGCGCGATTGCGGCCGCTGTGGAAAGCAGTTTCTTCATACCATGCTCCTTTCACTGCTGCAGTCTCCCTCTCTCCGGATCCGTTGGATCCGGGAAAGCCTGATCCGGTATGTCAGGTCTCTGCCTGCGAGGGGATGGTTCGTATTCAGCATCACGTCGGAGTCGCTGACATTCGACACAGCCAGCACGGCTCTCCTTCCGTTCGCTGTCCTTACACAGAGGTATTTGCCCACCTCAAGGGATATACCGCTCGGGAGTTTTTCTCTGCTCATCGTCACAAGGTTCTCCTCGCTCTTTCTTCCGTACGCTTTTTCCATAGGAATGGTGACGGTCTTTTCATCTCCTTCGCGCATACCGACAACAGCCTCTTCGAATCCCGCGATTACCTGATGCCGGCCGATGGTAAATTCGACCACATCTCCAGATGAACCGGCGCGATAACCGGACGCAACATGCGAAAGGCATTGATACAAGACTTTTACGTTATCTCCATGGCCCGCAGTCATGATAGATCACCCCTTTCTTTTTTCCGCTGCAATCCGGGTAGACAGGGCAAATTGCCGCGTCCGGGCCGAAAAAGAGCGGCAGCAGAAAAATGATATGAAAAAACAGTGAGTTACAAGATAATATGAAGCGTTAACGCGGGCTTGAAGGAGGAGAAACGTCAAAACCCCAATACCGCAGGGAGCGGCCGGAGTTGATCATGAGGAAGATGGTTATCCTATCCATGTATATTTTTACACCTTATCCACCGAAGGTGTCAAGGACGCAGCTGTCATACATGTGCTGTCAAAGGAACGTGCGGCCGCGTTGTTGCTATAGTGCCGTGAGTGCAGCAGGACTATTCCAAGGGTGGGCGTGTCCGTGCAAACACGGAGCGTCTGAGGGCATTCGCAACCTTAGTCCGTCGATCAGATCTTCGCCGGTCTGCATAGGTTCATCTCTTCATGGGCGGCCCGGCCGCATTTTCTGCAAAAAAACCTGGCATCCCGCACAAGCTGCCTGATCACATCCGGGTCCTCCCGCTTTGCTATCTTGCAGAGGTGTGCTTCACTGGAGCAGTCATCCCCGCCTTTGCACGGGTGTTCTCGTTCTTTGCTCATGGCGCCCTCCTCATGTCCGCGATTTAGCTTTCATGGTATTATATGAAAAATCGTCACGGAAAGGGGTACTACATGCTTGCACAGAAGATGGAAGACGCACTGAACGAACAGATGAACCGCGAAATGTATTCTGCTTATCTCTATATGGCCATGTCATCCCATTGCGCGAACAAAGGACTCAAGGGCTTTGCCAATTGGTTTATGGTCCAGTATCACGAAGAGATGTTCCATGCCATGAAGATCTATGAGTACATCAACCTCCAGGGCGGCAAGGCAGTGTTGAAAGCATTGCAGCAGCCGCCGTCGACATTCCTATCTCCCCTGGAGATGTATACCAAGACGCTCGAACATGAGCAGTTCATCACACGGTCCATCAATGATCTTATGGAACTGGCCATAGCCGAAAAAGACCATGCCAGCCAGATATTCCTTCAGTGGTATGTCACCGAGCAGGTCGAGGAAGAGAGCAACGACAATGAGATTATCTCTCAGCTCGTCATCATCAGGGACGATCCCAACGGCCTGATGATGCTCGACCGGGAGCTCGCTGGAAGAGTCACGACGGTCACGACGGAGTACAGCAAGGGACTGCAGGCAGCACTAAAGGGAGCTGCGGCCTGACCGCTGCGCATCTTTTCTTTACAGCTGAGGCAGGGCACTGGACCGGTCTTTGTAACGTTTTGTTTTGTCGTGATGCATAGCCCTGCATGAGCGATCCTGCAGGCAAAAGGTGGTGTGTCTATATCCTGCTCTGCCGCAGCACGCATCTTTATACCGGCATCACCAACGATATCGGGAAAAGGCTGAAGGAACATGAGCAGGGGACAGGCAGCAGATTTGTGCGTTCACGCCTGCCGTTTACCCTGATCCGGACCATACCCTGCAGTTCCGGCAGAGAGGCAAGGAGTCTTGAGCACCTGATAAAGAAACTCTCCCGGAAGAAAAAAATGGGATTTCTGGGTCTTGCTGACGATCAGCTGACGTGAGCAGTCCCCCGGCTTATCGGGCCGGGGAACTGCCGGAAACAGGGTTATCCGCGCTTCGCAAGAGGAATAATGCTCTTCTTGCCCTTCAGTGATGTGACATAGGAAGGACGAATGATCTTCCCCTGGACAATCTCTTCGATCCTGTGGGCGCACCAGCCGGCAACCCTGGCCATGGCGAATATCGGGGTGAAAAGCTCCATGGGTATCCCCATGCACTGATAGACGAAACCCGAATAGAAGTCAACATTGGTACAGACCACCTTTCCTTTCTTCCCCCTGACAAGACTCGGTGCTACTCTTGCGATCCGCTTGTAGAGTTCGAACTCCTTCTCGCGGTCAGCGGCCTTCGCGAGCTCTCCTGCGCGCTTTTCCAGGAAAACTGCCCGGGGATCAGATACCGTATACACGGCGTGGCCCATGCCGTAGACCTTCCCTTTCTTATCCCCCGTCTTCTTGTCGAGGATCAGTTCAAGATATGCCTCCACTTCTTTGTCGCTGTCCCACTGTTTGACCTTCTGCTTTATGTCGTTCATCATCCTGACAACCGCCTCGTTCGCACCTCCGTGCAGGTGGCCTGAAAGCGAGCCGATCCCCGCGCAGAGTGCCATGTAGGTATTGGCCCCGGAAGAGGAAACGCAGCGCGTTGCGAAGGTGGAATTGTTCCCTCCCCCATGTTCAGCATGAAATATCAGCATGGTATCAAAGAGCTCGGCGGTCGCCCGGTCCGGGGTCTCTCCGGTCAGGAGGTAGAGAAAGTTCTCTGCGATGCTCATGTTCGGATCCGGATCCCGGAACTTGTGCCTGGCCTTCTTTTCCTTTGTCGCGGTCAGGTAGTTATAGGCGATGATCGTCGGGAATTTGGCTATGAGATCGATACACTGTCGCGTCACATCGTTCAGGTCAGTGGAATTCGGGTTCCGGTCGAACAGATGCATAGCCGATACGATGGTGTGCAAAGAGCCCATCTGGTCATCGTGACACGGCCTGTTCCTGATAATCTGGTTCATTTCTTCGGGAAGCGCGCGCCGCTTCCCGAGAAGCTGACTGAATGACTTCAGATCGTTTTTCGTGGGCAGTTCGCCCGTTAGCAGCAGATAAACCGTTTCCTCGAACCCGAACCGGCCGTCCTTCTCTTTTTCCCGGACAAGATCTTCAACGTCATAGCCGCAATAGAACAGCTTCCCCGGGACAGGATTCACTACTTCCGTGCCGTCACCGTGGGCGATCTTTTCATAGCCGATGACCTGTCCCTTGCTTGTGATGCCAATGACCACTCCCGTACCGTCTGCGTTTCTGAGGCCAAGTTTGATATTCCTCTCCTTGACAATACGAGGATCGACCTTGTCATGCAGCAAGGCAAGTTTCTGGACTTTTTTCAGTGTTGCTTCCATATTGCGCTACCCCTTCCGGATTTATTAAGTTTCTATTTAATTATATCTCGGCAAATCTATGCAAATTCCCACGTGGGATAACTGATGTTATGCCACGAGGGAACTGTCTCTCTTCTGTTTACCCGGGAAAATGTGGTATGAACAGGATTGAAGCGGCCGGGCTGAAATACCTGGCGAATTACCCTCGCGGCCCGGCAGGTTGCTGCGTTATCCGGGCACGGAAGACGACCGTGTTATCCGGAAACCTTCTTTTTTGCCGCCTTCACAGTAGAAGCGATCTTCTTGGCCACTTTCTTCTCGATCGCTTTTGCCTTCTTGACCGTCTTCTTCACGATCTTCTTCTCTGTCTTCACTGCCTTTTTCACGGCTTTTTTCACTGCCTTCTTCACGGTCTTTTTCGTTACCATCATTCCTCCTTGAATCATCGGCATCGTTATGACGCTCAGAAAATGTTATCAGCTATCTGCGACAGAGTCAATTTATTCTTCCGGTACCCGAATCTTCCGGCGTATTTTCCGCAGATCATCTTGTTTGACAATCAGACCCCGATCCCATAAACTCTGATCAGGACCGGGGCGATCACCGTATCTGCAGCACCCTCATCATGGTGCTGGCAGCACCGAAAGCCTGTATCACGCGGTCGTTCCCCGAAGCTGGAACAGTCCTGAGACCGCTTCGCGGTGCATATTGAAGCAATTACCAGGAGATACTATGACAGAGACTGCTCAACGGATCATGGCGCTCTATCTCGAACACAAATCTGTGGAACCCGGCGCGGTTCTGATCATCTCGGAGCTGCGGCGCAGAGCTGCGGAGTGGGGCATGCCGCACACGGCTCGTCTCGATGCGGCTATGGAAGAGCTTCAGGCTCAAGGGTGCGTGACCATAACCGTATCTCACGGCATTGAACTCACTTCACGAGGAGTTTCCTATCTCCTCGATGACTGAACGCGCCGGTGATATACTCCGGCCATCAAGGAAGAGAGCCATCTTGCCTCTTGTATCGCATATCCCCCGGTTGACCGGCATTTCGCGGCTTCGCATGATTCCCGCTGAGGCTCAAACTGTATAATCCTGCGTCCGCCTGATATACTGGAATTACGAGGGGAGGTGCAGGTATGCCGGTACTGGAGAAGCACACAGGCCTTTATACGGACCATTATGAACTGACCATGGCGCAGGGTTACTTCCTGCATCATAAAAAGGATACCCCCGCATGTTTCGATTATTTTTTCAGAAAAAACCCCTTTGATGGCGGCTATGTTATCTTCGCAGGACTGCAGGATCTGCTGGAAATCCTCCAAGCCCTGAAATTCGATCAGGAGGACCGTGATTATCTGTCATCCCTCGGCTTTGCGCCCGAATTCGTCAGCTATCTGGAGTCGTTCGGATTCAGGGGAGATCTCTACGCACCTGAAGAAGGTGAAGTTGTCTTCTCTTATGAACCTCTGCTCAGGGTTGAAGGGAATATCATAGAGGCACAGCTCATTGAGACGGTACTTCTGAATATGCTGAATTTCGAATCGCTCATAGCGACAAAGGCTTCCAGAATACGTCGTGCGGCCGGCACACGGTTGGTCGTAGATTTCGGTCTGCGGAGGGCCCAGGGTCTCGGCGGCATCCACGCCAGCAGGGCAGCCGTGATCGGCGGAGCAGACAGCACATCGAACGTCTACAGCGCTTTCATGTTCGGTCTCACCTCTGCCGGGACACAGGCACATTCCTGGATACAGGCATACGACGACGAAGTGACTGCTTTCAGGGATTTTGCTTTGGCATTCCCGGAACACTGTGTTCTGCTGGTGGACACTTATGACACCTTGAAATCCGGTATCCCGAACGCCATAACTGTCGCTCGGGAGATGGAGCGCCGTGGGGAAAGGCTCTTCGGTGTGCGACTGGACAGCGGGGACCTTGCTTACCTTACGAAGAAGGCGCGGGCACTGCTCGATGCTGCAGGCCTTCCGTATGTCAAAATCATGACCTCAAATCAACTCGATGAATATGTCATCAGCAGCCTCTTGGCGCAGGAAGCGCCGATCGATGCCTTCGGCGTCGGCACCAGTCTCGTCACCGGCCGCAGCGATGCAGCGCTCGACGGCGTATACAAGCTTTCGATGAGCGATAATAAGCCGCGGCTGAAGATATCCGAAACGCCGGAAAAGATCATTCTCCCGGGCATCAAGGAAGTATTCCGCTGCATCGACGCTGAAGGCTATTTCCGCGCGGACTGCATCTGCCTCTCGGGAGAGACGGATATTGATATTATCTATCACCCGCACCGTCCTGACAAGAGCAGTTCCGTGGCAACGTTCAGGAAAGAAGCCCTCTATCGCAAAGTTATGGACAAAGGAAGGATCATCGTCGAGAAAAAAACGCCCGGTGAGATAGCAAAATATGCGCAGCAGCGACTCTCCGCCCTTCCGGACGAGCACAAGCGATTTGAGAACCCTCACGTGTATAAGGTCGGAATCAGCAGAAAACTCAGGGATCAGCGCTCCGCCATCATCAATACGATCAGGGGAAAGTTCGGGGAAGGAGGGCAGACACGATGAAAGCACTCCTGATCGTAGATCTGCAAAATGACTTTTGTCCCGGCGGAGCGCTTCCAGCTCCCGAAGGAGATACGGTAGTGCCCGTGATAAACAGTCTTATGCATGCCTTCCCTCTCGTCGTGGCCTCAAAGGACTGGCATCCGGATAGGACTGCGCATTTTAGCTCGTGGCCGAGGCATTGCATTCAGGGTAGCTGGGGCGCTGAGCTGCATCCCGGCCTCCGGCAGGACGTCATTCACCAGGTGGCGCTCAAGGGTACCGGGGACAAGGACGAAGGTTATTCCGCTTTCGAGGCCACCAATATCAGCCTCGAACGATACCTGAAAGACCTCAGTGTGGATAGGCTGTATATTGCGGGAATCGCCATTGAATACTGCGTGAAGGAATCGGCGCTTGATTCGGTGAAAAATGGCTTCCGTACGTATGTCGTTCGGGATGCGGTCGCGGGAATAGGACTGCATGAAGGAGATGTGGAGAAGGCATTCCGGGAAATGGAGCATGCCGGGGTCAAGATCGTCACTTCCGTTGAGATCTCTCAGGGATAACTGGGCAGCGCCGTGTCAGGAGGTTGTTTGTGACAGTCTGCTCTGCTTTGCCGGCAGCAGTTTACCTGTCTTTGCCGGACTTCTGCCGGGACAATATTCCGTCCTCCTGATCACCACGGGGATGCCGCACGACACGGCCTTTCCTGAACCAATCCGGCAGACATCTCAGTCCACTCCGACCGGGGCTGCCGCTTCCCGTTTGTCTGTTGACGAGCCGGTTTCCATGCTGTACACTCTGATGTAATGCAAAAGAGCTCTGCTGCACCGGGAAACAGAGGATAGGAGATGAACGAACCACTGAGAGAACAGGGGCTTCCCCTGATACAGGACTCCGATCTGAACGGAAAGATCGTGTTGGTGCGTTTCGACCACAATGTGGTCAAGCGGGGCGAGATCCGCGATCCCTTCCGAATAGACAGGACCATCGGCACTTTGTTCCATATCGTCGAGCGTGGCGGAAGGCCGATCATGATGACCCATGTGGGGAGGCCCCGGGACAAGAAGACCGGGGCTATCATCTGCAGGCCCGAGGAGGCGGTTGAACCGATCGTGCAATACCTTGAACAGAAGCTGCATACGAAAATCCATATACCTAAATTTCCGGTCGCCGCTGCCAGCGGGATCGCGGGCATTGACACTTCGATCAACCTTGCCATCCGGGAACTCCGTGAGCGCCGGCTGGGTGGCATCTATCTTCCGAACATGCGCTGGTTTCAGGGTGAGGAGTCGAAAGAAAAGGCGGCCGAAGATTTTGCCCTGCAGCTTGCCGGCCTGGCTGATATTTATGTCAATGATGCCTTCGGGTCATGGCAGCCGCATGCATCTACCTATAACATCACCCGTTATCTGCCGTCCTATGCCGGGTTTCTCATGCAGCAGGAGATCAAGAACCTCTCACGGGTGCTCACCCCTGATCGGCCGTTCCTGGCTGTTGTCGCAGGCTCTAAATACGATACCAAGATCCGGCCGCTCTACGCGATCTATGAGAAGGTTGACCGTCTCATTCTCGGCGGTGTCATCTATAACACCTACCTCTGTGCGAAATACCAGGTGCGCATCAAGGGTGTGCTTGATGAAGACATCCAGCTTGCCCGGGAACTGGTGGATAAGGACAGGGAGCGGAAAAAGATCATCGAGCTTCCCCATCTCGTGGAATCAGACTACCCGGACAGCAGGGTCGAGGGCGGATTCCGGACCATCTCCGTACAGGACTTCACCCCGGGAAGCTCCTATGAATATATCCTCGATATTGACCCGGCGTCGTTCGAGGACCGTGCGGTTGCAGATGCGATTGCCACGGCAAAAACAATCTTCGTCAACGCTGTCATGGGATTTACCCCCCATTTTACCGCAGGTTCGCAGGCACTTGACCACACCATAGACAGGAACGGTTCTGCCATGAAGATGTATGGGGGGGGAGACACGCTCCAGGAGTTCAAGGACCTCTGCCCCGGACTGTACCTTTCGGTCATGGACAATGCCAACTACTACTTCTTCACGGGCGGGGGTACCGTACTGACCGCCATAGAACAGGCAAGCCCCTACGGTCTGAAGCCGGTCCAGGCCCTTATTGAAGCAAGCAGGTCGTAACCCCATTTTCCGGGTCATGAGCTGCAGCCTCACTTACCTATTGTGCTCTTGCCCTGTCATTACCTATGATAGGGTCAACCATGCCGAGCCTTCGTTATAGCAATGATTTTCTCTACATCGTTATGCTTCCGGACAGGAAAGCGGAAAAGAACGCCCTGATCTTTTGTGCCGGAGTGAATATAACGCGGTTCACCCTGATCACCAGGGGACTCCACGGGCTGAGTTCCAACCCTGCCATACGGGGGCTGCAGCGGGTAAAGCATGGTGTGAGCAGCCTGGCGCTTTCGAAGGGTGCGACCCCCCGTGCTATCCGAGGGAATGACTGCTCAGGCATCAAACCTGCGGCAGGCACCTGGTACGCTGAGATTCTACGTATCGAGAATGCTCCCGCTTCACTGCCGGATGAGATCATTTCCTTCGCTGTCATAAGCCTTGTGGAAAAGATCATCACCGGATGCTGCTTGCCGGTTTCCCCGCCTGACCGCCTGCTCAGCCCGGAGGACCTCCAGGTGTTTCTTGAGTCACTCTGTCATACTTAGGCAGGCGTTCCCATCGTTCGGGACTATACGGAAGCTTTTTTCGGCAGCCTATTGTTCTTTCCGCTCTTTTTTCGTAAGATATCCCCATAGGGGGGCGTCCGCTGACCATGAGACGTAAGCACAGGAGAATATCCCTTAAAGGAGATGACATCCGTGTCGAGACCATAACCGAAACGCGTGCCGAGATAGCGGACCTTGGCATTGACGGCATCGGCATTAAAGCGTCGAAGCGGCTCAAACCCGGCAGCCGGTGCATGGTGACGATCGGCAGTAATGGTTCACTCATGATCGTCCGCGGCATATCAGTATGGGAGCGCTTTGCCGGATGGTCCGTCAGCCCGCGGGGCCATGCAGACCCACTTTTTTCTGCAGGGATACGGCTTGAAGAATCACGCGGGGACTTCATGACAAAGACCTGCGGCAGGGACAGCGGCAAAACCCGGGCTGTACGTGTGGCAGCACCGGCATTGACCGCGCTCCTGAGCTTCACCGAATCGCTCACCCTCTTAAACCTCAGCTATGGCGGTCTGCTCGCCGAATCATGGAATCCGATAGCATCCGGCACGGAATGCACTGCCCGGCTGTTCCTTCCTGACCTCCCAGAGCCGGTCAAGTGCATGGCAAAGGTCACCTCCTGTGAGACCGTAAAGCACGAAACACAAAGAAAGTACCATATCGGCTTCGAATTCCTTGATATGGACCCTAAGCACACAGAACGTATCAAGACTTTCATCAGGATCCGCTCGGCAATTTAGCCGCCGAATTTCCGCTTTTTCGTTCTTCAGGATTTTTATGGATTTTCCGCTTTTTTTAGATCTCCCGCATTTCACGAACTTTATATAGCTTCCTTATTACCGGATTATACGAAGTTATTTTTACCCATCCTCTCGATTTAATTCTTTTTTTGCTCTCCGGCCTTGTTTTCTCATGCTATACTCTGTTCAATGAAGCAAAAAAAAACGGAAGTTCGCAGATTAAATGTTGGCCCAAATGAATTACGGCAATATTAAGGAGATAATTAATGGCGGTTCCTGACTTTCAGTCCTTCTTCAAACCATTACTGGAAATCGCTGCAGATGGTAAAGAACATTCCATGAAAGAGGCACGAGAATTAATTGCACGGAACATGAATCTATCGGAAGAAGACATGAAAGAAATGCTGCCCAGCGGTGCACAGACAAAATACGACAATCGTGTTGCTTGGGCTAAGAGTTATTTTGTTCAGGCCAAAGCTCTGGAAGCTCCTCGCCGGGCAAATTTCCGCATCACGGAGCGCGGTCTAGACCTTCTCAAAAAAGGATATGCCCGAATCGACATAAAAATCCTAAATCAATATCCTGAATATGTCGAATTTCACACAATGAAAACAGCTGCAGCAACTGAAAACACTGAACAAGAAACATTACCGCTTGAAACTCCAGAGGAGACGCTTCAAAAAGCATATCAGAGCATGAGAGGCGATTTAGCTGCAGAAATACTAGATAAAATTAAGGACAATTCGCCACAGTTCTTTGAAAGGCTTGTGGTAGACATCATGGTAGCACTTGGCTATGGCGGCTCTCGTGTCGATGCTGGTAGATCCATTGGACAAAGCGGAGATGAAGGCATTGACGGAATAATAAAAGAAGACAGGCTTGGACTGGATGTTATATATCTTCAAGCAAAGAGATGGGGTGGAACTGTAGGTCGTCCAGAAATACAAAAATTTGTTGGTGCACTTCACGGCAAAAGAGCAAAGAAAGGCGTTTTCATCACAACCGGTCGCTTTTCCGATGACGCAGTTAAGTACGTAGAAAGCATTGATCCAAAAGTTATACTTATCGATGGCCGCACTCTCTGCGAGTTAATGATCGATTACAACCTCGGAACAGCGACAACGGCAAAATATGAACCCACTCCCCGGACTGAAGTCCGGGGTTTCAGGGCTTCTACATCTCTGGCGCAGGCCAATGGTCTCGCCACACGATGATAATATAGCCGCCACTTTGCTCCGGGCGGCCATTCATTCCCAGGATTAAAAGCCATAGAAATTTCTGGCCGTTTTTATAAACAACTCGTTTAAGGGAGGGTGAAAATGCCGAAGGTTTTTCGTAGGCAGGACCTGACATTTAAGAAAAGAAAATCGCGCGCCCCTGCCTTTGAGTGGCATATGAGTTCCAGGCTGGGGAAACTCGTGAATTCCAAATACCTTGAATTTTATATTGTCTCATTGGATCCCGGTAAATACTCATTCCCTTACCATTTTCATCGCGCTTCCGAGGAATTATTCATGATCATTTCAGGGGAAGTTACACTACGATCTCCAGAGGGATTCGAAAAAGTTGTCAAAGGAGACATCATATTTTTTGAAGAAGGCCCATCCGGCGCTCATCAACTTTATAACCACAGCGATTCACCCTGCGTTTATCTGGATTTAAGGACAATCTTCGGCATAGACGTTTGTGAATACCCTGACTCAGGCAAAATTAATATTCTCCCCTTTATGGAGGTATTCGAGAGTTCCTCAAAGGTGGATTATTATAAAGGCGAACAAAATACGGCAACAAAGTGGCCTAAAAAGAAGCAATTAAAGGCAAAGAGAAGTCAAACCATAAAAAGAAAATGAAGGATCGTTCGGCTCTGCTGAGGCTATGCTTCATCATCGGGGCAATTACAGATGGATTGGCAATGATTCCCATGCTGCTGCCCCAGCTTGGTGCTGCATTATTTGGCGGCGATTTCTCACGACTCGGTGTCGAATATCGTTATGCAATGGGGATCGGAGCCTCATTGATGGCGGGTTGGACTGCATTGCTGATATGGGGCTCGATAAAACCCATGGAAAGACGGGGCATATTGGTCCTTACCATCTTCCCGGTGGTTACGGGTATTGTTGGTGCCTCGATATATGGCATACAAAAACAGGTGATCGAATTCCGAAGGACAATCCCGTTACTGATACACCTATCGCTCGTTAGTATCCTCTACGTGTATGCATACCTCAAGACCCGAGTAGACAGCAGGGAACGCACGACCGGGCGTTGTAGCTGATCGGTAACGCTTGCAAGCGGCCTGCCGTGACATCAGCAAAGACAATGCAAGGGTGAAGGTGGCCGCAAGCGCGCCGGTCAGGCAGGCTATATGACTTCGTCCGCAGCCTTCGCCAGAGCTTAGCGTCGCTGCGGTTGTCAGTTTTTCGCAAGGGTCTTTATATTTAATGACGCTTTTTTTATGATATAGTCTGTTCAAGAACCGAAAAACCATAGGTACTGGTTTACATTGAGGGGGATATGAGCGAACAGGAACAAGTCACTGCATCGATTCTGAGGGCCCAGGCTGAATTGGACCAGGCGCTGCGCGAACTTGACAAAATGCCTGCATTAGCCCCGGAAACAGTGGCCTATTCGGCGCATGCCCTCAATAATTATCTGACAGTAACCGGCGGCACCGTAGAACTGCTTCTTCACTCATTGGCAGGCCATCCGAACCCCCAGATCAAACATTGGCTTGAAGGATTGGGTCACGTGACCGATTTAATGCGCCACACGGTCAACCAACTGATGACCACCTCCCCACCCAAGGATGCCAAGCTCCGGTTTCTGAAGTGGGATGCAGCCCTGCTTATACAAAGGGCGTGCAATTATTATCAGCGCATCGCTGACCCGAAGAATATATTCATTGTCTACGAATCGAGCGTAAACGTCCCCCCGGTATGGACCGATCCTGTGGCTGTCGGGGCGGTCATGGACAATATCCTCTCCAACGCCGTAAAGTACTCCTTTCCCGGGGGACGGATTCTAGTTAAGGTATGGGATGAAATTACGAGCGTTGTCTGCAGTGTCTGTGACGAAGGACCGGGACTGAGCCAGGAGGATCAGGCGAAACTGTTTCAGCGCGGTGTCCGGCTAAGCGCTCTCCCTACTGGTGGAGAAGTTTCAAATGGCTATGGGTTGGCCGTGGCCAAGGAGCTGGTCGATAAGCTGGGCGGTGAACTCTGGTATGAAAGCGCACCGGGAGGTGGGTCCTGCTTCCTGTTCCGCCTGCCTGCATATCAGGAACAGCATTAGGGGATCAGTCTTTCATCTCGGGCTCGAAGAAGATCCACCTGACCTGTGGGAATGCGCTTCTGAGTTCCCCTTCTACTCCGTTAATATCGACGGTCAGTTTCGCAACCCCGCCCTGCTGCATCTCCCCTTGACCGCAACCATCAGTTCTGTGCCATGCTGGAGGGTAAGAAGCTTGCATGTCTGCCCTTTCTCACTTGAACGCTGCGTGAGCTGAGGTAAAATGACAGTAGAGCTGTCGATGATCTGCCAATGGAATTTTTTTCAGCCGAAGACAAGGACTGTGAAGATCAGGGATATTTTTGCACAAAGGGGAAGAGGAGTATATCTCGAGTTTCTTCCCCCGAAGACTCTAGCCGGCAGGGAAGCCTTCATGAAGCACGTACATGAGCTGAAAAAATATGATCCCCTTTTCGTCTCAGTCACCTGCAGCCCAGGGAGTGTCACCCATGAAAGGACCGTCAACGCCATCTCCTGGATTCGGGAGGAGACAGCCCTCTCGTTGATGCCGCATCTTACCTGCATAAACGCGGCCGAGGCAGACATTGACCGGGTCCTGAGAGTCTATATCAGCAAGGGAGTTGAAAATGTCCTTGCTCTCCGGGGCGATCCGCCGAGAGACGCGCCGGGGATTGCTTCTGCAAAAGGTGGTTTCACCAATGCGCGGGACCTTGTGCTCTTCGCCCAACAATATCATGTTTTTTCTCTTGGTGTGGCCGTATATCCCGAGGGTCATCAGGAGTCGGCGAGCCTTGAGCAGGATATCGAATACACCAGGATGAAAGTGGATGCAGGAGCTGATTTCGCCATAGCCCAGATGTTCTTCGACAACAGCTATTTCTATGCATACCGGGAAAAAGCCCGGAAGGCAGGTATCACCATCCCTATCCTGCCCGGCATCATGCCTGTAACTGACGGCAGGAAAATAGAAGAGCTCGCGAACTTCTGCAGCGTGACCATAATCGATGCTCTCAGGAAAAAGATGCATCCGTTCCCGGACAAACCGGAGGAGATGGCAAAGCTCGGCGTGGAATACTCGGTGAAACAGTGCGAAGATCTCAGGAAGAACGGGGTAACATTCCTGCATTTTTATACCATGAACAAGCCGGCAACCATCAGCTGGATACGGGAAGCGCTGCAGAATGAATCCGATCCGTTCCGGCGCTCCAGTGAGGCGTGTTGAGCAATCTCCTGGCAGGCTGAATGTGTTCTGCTGCCGGCCTGCGCCGGCAAAAAAAAGACTGCCTTGCGGGCAGTCTTGTCAGATCTTCTGCAGTACGGGAGTTATTTTTTCTTGTGAGTTGCGCAAAAAGCCGACTTTCCCACAGCAGTCTTCTTGTCTTCTTGCACTTCATCCCCTGCTTCGTCTTACCTGCACACATTGCCTTCTTCGCCGTTGCCATGTCCGCCTCCTTCTTGTTGAATGTACTCACACTATAGCACATCAGAATTTAATTGCAACGTTGCAATCACCGATTGTCAATCACCGACACTATCGCTCTTGACGTCTTTGTATGTTCCCTCTCCCCCCTGCGTGGTAAAATACCTGCACAGCTTTGACAGCGGCTGGTCAAAAAACCGGAGCGGGGAGGAACAAGGCTATGACAAAGAAGACGGAATTTTCCTGCGGACTGTGCAGCAATGTCTGGCAGAAGACCGGGACAACGAATTGCTGGAGTGCTGATCCTGCCAGAAGGCCTGACAAGCCCGGTTATTGTCCTACCCAGGAGCACGAGGACATCATCCGGGAATCCTTTGATCTCTACCGCGGCAACACGGAAGACGCAAAGATGGCACGGGTCGCCACAAAGGTAGAGGGGCTCTGCTACCAGCCGGTCCCCGGGAGCGACGTCGTAAATGCCCGCTGGACGCGCGTCGAGGACACGATCGCCTTTGCAGAGCTGATGGGATACCGGAAGATCGGCATGGCCACGTGTATCGGCCTCCTGGACGAGACGAATCGGCTTGCCGCCATTCTCAGAGCGCAGGGATTTGATCCTGTCAGCGTATGCTGCAAGACCGGCAGCATCGACAAACTGGAACTCGGACTGAACGAGAAGAACAAGGTACGGCCCAACACCTTCGAGCCGGCCTGCAACCCCGTGGCCCAAGCGCAACTCCTGAACCGCGCCGGCACGGATATGAATATCATCGTCGGCCTCTGCGTCGGCCATGACATGCTCTTCTCGAAATACTCTGACGCTCCGGTCACGACGCTCGTGGTCAAGGACAGGGTCACCGGGCATAACCCGGTCAGCGTGCTGTACGGACAGAATTTTTACTATAAGAGGCTCCAGAGCCAGCCTGTGGACGTGGGCGAAGAAAGAGACTGATGCAGGTGATGATGAATAGCCCCGTGCCCCGGGAAGAGATCACAGCGAGGATAGAGAAAATCAGGACAAGGCTCGCTGCCGACGGTCTTGACGGCGCACTTTTCAACTATTCCGTGGACGTCTTTTACTTCACCGGCACCCGCCAGAACTGCGTCCTCTGGATGCCGACCGCGGGAGCGCCGGTCCTTCTGGTGAGAAAGAGCTTCAGTCGAGCGCAGCAGGAGAGTGCCCTAGGGGATGTGAGGCCCTTCCCTGCGAGCAGAGACCTCCCGGAGATCTTCGGGGAAAAGACTCGGAAGATCGGTCTCACCTTTGATGTGCTGCCGGTGCAGCATTATACATTCTATCGGAATCTTCTCCCGGATTGTGAGTTCGTTGACATCTCCGCTGTCAACCGCGATCTGCGCTCGGTGAAATCCGCCTGGGAGCTGGAGCAGATGCGGGTCGGCGGCAAACTGCTTGCAGAGGCCTTCAGCCATATCCCTGAATTCCTCAGGCCCGGCATGCGTGAACTGGACCTGGCTGCTGACTTCGAGCACCACCTGCGTATGGCCGGCATCGGCGGGTATCTGCGCATCAGGGGATTCAACCAGGAGATCACCGGGATAGCGGTCTCCGGACGTAATGCCGCTCTTGCCGGCTGCTTTGACGGCCGGGTCACCGGCAGGGGACACTGGACTGCTGCGCCCTATGGTCCGTCAACTGATAGGATCAGCGAAGGACAGCCGATCATGGTCGATTATGGCGGCTTTTACAACGGGTACATCGTTGACATGACACGGATCTTTTGCTTCGGTAAACTTGCGCCTGAGCTTGAAAAGGCATTCAGGACATCTCTTGCCATTCTGGCATGGGTCAGGGAAAACCTCATCCCCGGCAGGATCTGCGAAGACCTCTTCACCGGTGCTGCCATGATGGCCGCAGAAGCGGGGCTCGGCGAGAACTTTATGGGACATTCTGGGGAGCTGGCAAAATTCGTGGGCCACGGCGTCGGCCTCGAACTTGACGAACTGCCGGTCCTCGCGCCAAAGTTCAAGGCTCCCCTTACCGCAGGCCAGACGATCGCAGTCGAGCCGACGTTCCTCTTCCCTGAAAAGGGGGCCGTGGGTATCGAAAACACCTTCGCCGTCACGGAAAGCAAATGCGAAAAGCTGACTGACCTGCCGGATAACATTGTGTATCTGTGAGAGGACTATCCGTTTTTCTTTATGTGGGGCAGCACATGTCGAAGGCAATGACGCGGTCAGAGGCAGCAAAACACCCGTACTCCCACGCCATTATTCATTCAGATGTTTGACCATTAAAACCAGGTCTGTTTCGTTCCCCTCAAGATCAACAATAAAGCCTTTCAGTACAGCCTCCTGTTTAAAACCGAGTTTCTGACAAAGGAGAAAGGCCTCCTGGAGCTCAGGGGATATCTCGAGGCTGAGCTGTTCAAGCCCCAGCTCTTTAGCGATATCCATGATATCCACAGTCAGCCTCGTGCCCAGGCCCTTGACACGGTAATTGATATCTGTAGTGATTCTGATCTCGCCCTGATGCTTTGTCCATCCGATGGGGCTGAAGTGAAGCGTTGCGTCTCCGACTATCCTGCCTTCAGCAACGGCAACAATAGGAAGGACGCTGTCATAGTCGAGATTCAAGATCCAGTTTTCTATCACCTTAGGGTCGGCAACATCCTCTTTTAGACAAACCCTGTCTTTGAGCGGGAGATTGCTGAAAAATTCAGCAAGACTTTTTTCGTCATCCTTGCGAAGAGGCCGGAACATGATCTCGCTCTTATCGTCAAGGTGAACCGTCTTGGGGTACCTCTTGATCAACAGTTCCACAAGCTTATCCACTTCAGTCTCCAAAAAAAATAAAAACATTCAGCAGGCAACAACGCACCTATGCTCCGTATCAGAAGTACCATCCGCGCTCTACAATCATGGCAAATCCCATCCCTCCCCCGACGCAAAGGGCTGCCAGACCCGTCTTGGCATCCCGTTTCTGCATCTCATAGAGAAGCGTAACCAGCACGCGCGAACCGCTGCAACCGATCGGATGTCCCAGTGCAATGGCCCCGCCGTTGACATTCACCTTTTCAGGATCGATATTAAGCGCTGTAAGGCAGGCGATTGCCTGTGCAGCAAAGGCCTCGTTCAGCTCCACGAGATCAATCTCTTTCCCCAGTTCGTTCTTAACCTTGGCGATAGCGCTCTGGACAGCCAGGATAGGACCTATTCCCATGAGTTCGGGTTCACAACCCCTTGCATCGTAAGATACAATTTGAGCCAGCGGCTTTATTCCGAGCTTGTACGCCTTGGCAGCCGACATCACCAGCAGGGCAGCAGCTCCGTCATTTACCCCGGAAGAGTTGCCGGCAGTTATGGTCCCTTTCTTGTCAAAGGCAGGTTTCAGTTTAGCCAGCTTTTCGGGGGTCGTCCCAAACTTGGGGTACTCGTCTGTATCAAAAATAATCGGGTCACCCTTCTTCTGGGGCACAGTAACTGCTATGATCTCATCCTTGAAACGGCCTGATGTAATCGCCTTCTCCGCTTTGGCCTGGCTCATGGCAGAGTAAGTGTCCAGGACTTCACGGGTGAGATTGAACTTCTTCGCCACGTTCTCCGCCGTAACGCCCATATGAGTATCACTGAATGAACACCACAGACCGTCGTTGATCATGACATCGATCATCTGGCTGTGGCCCATCCGCTGACCCCACCGTGATTGGGTCAGGACGTAGGGGGCCTGACTCATATTTTCCATGCCCCCGGCCACGACTATCTCCGCATCACCAGCCTTTATCTTCTGGGCAGCCATGATAACCGCCTCCAGGCCGGAGCCGCAGACTGCATTCACGGTAAGTGCTGGAATATACCGTGATATCCCACCACTTATTGCTGCCTGGCGAGCAGGGTTCTGTCCAAGCCCAGCCTGAAGCACATTCCCCATAATTACCAGATCAACTTTGTCGGCACTTACTCTCGCCCTCCTGACAGCCTCCTGAATGACAATTCCACCGAGGTCAACCGCAGGCATATCCTTTAAGGTCCCGCCGAAACTGCCTATGGGCGTACGAACACCGCTTGCAATTACCACTTCACGCATGACGCCACCTTTATGATCCCTCTGTTCTGAGGGGAGCTAATTCCTTAACCATAATCGCAATGTCTGCATAATTCTGGTTGATGTCCTTGACGTAGTTCCTTAGCACCGCTATGGGTTCAAACCCGGAACTTTCAAAGGCTTTGATGGCGTCTACCCTGGCGGTTATGATCCTTGCAACCAGTTTTTTAAGTCCGCCTGCAGCAGCAATATGGCATATCTCATCAGAAAGAATCCCGCCCAGGCCGCGGCCCTGGAAGTCGGAATGTATCACTATTCTGACCTCTCCGACATGGCGTCCCCACCCGAATGTCTTTCGATGCAGGGTAGCGTTTGCTACAATCCTTCCTTCATATTCCGCGATGATCGGAAGGGTCTTTTCATAATTAAGCTCCCGCATCCAGCCCGTGAGAATCTTTCTGTCAATCACATCGTTTCTCAGGAACTGCCTGGTCGCTTCGGAAAGTGAATTGAAGAACAGGTAGACACCATGCTCATCATCTCTCGTCATCGGCCTCAGGGTTACGAAGATCCCGTCTTTAAGTTTTACTTTCTTGGGATAGTCCTCAAGCATCTTCAGTTTCCCCGTATAAATAGCATTGTCAACCCATCACCAGGTTTTTCGCTTCCCATCACATATTACGTGTCTAATTAAAAGCTATCAGGACAATATGCCCTTGTCAACATAACATTATGTTCAGCAGACAACCATGTATCCATATTTTTAGTATTGTGCAGAGAAATACGTTATTGATGCTCACCGTCCCCTGTCAAGAGAGAAAATGGCCGTAACGGCATAGAAGGTTAAGGCAGTTTCTTTTTCTTTGCAGGCCCCAAAATGTGAAACTTCCCCTAATCAGAGGAGGCTCTAGGGTTGGATATTATCTGACACGCTCCACGATCATGGCGATACCTTGTCCTCCGCCGATGCAGAGCGAAGCAAGGCCCAGATTCACATCCCTTCGCAGCATTTCATAAAGGAGTGTAACAAGAATCCTTGTTCCGCTCGCTCCGACCGGATGCCCGAGTGCAATAGCACCGCCCAGTACGTTCACCCTGTTTAAATCCCATCCCATTTCACGGTGGACCTGGATCGACTGCGAAGCGAACGCCTCATTAATCTCTATGAGATCAAGGTCCCGAACCGAGCAATGCGACTTTTCAATGAGCTGTTTGCACGCATTTATGGGGCCGAGCCCCATGAATGCAGGGTCCAGAGCCGCAGATGATGAGCCCTTAATCCTGAAGGCCCAGGCCGGACGAAGGTCCTTCATTTTTTCTTTCGACACAACCAACACCGCAGCAGCCCCATCATTGATCCCGGAGGCATTTCCCGCAGTCACCGTGCCCTCCTTCTTGAAAGCCGGCTGCAGTTTCGCCAGACTTTCAACGGTGGTCCCGAAACGGGGATGTTCGTCGGTGTCAAAAACTTTGTCCTCACCTTTCTGTTGCTTAAGCTTCAACGGAACAATCTCTTCCTTGAACTTCCCTTCTTTTATGGACTGTTCTGTTTTCTTTTGGGATACTGCGGCAAATTCATCCTGCGCTTCCCGGGTAATCCCATACTTTTCTGCCACGTTCTCGGCGGTCTGCCCCATATGACATTCATAAAACATGTCCCACAGGGCATCGTTGATGAGTGTGTCGATCATCTCGGCGTTTCCGAGGCGCTGACCCCACCGGGCTGACTTCACGACATAAGGGGCACTGGTCATATGCTCCATCCCGCCGGCAATAATGGCATTCGCTTCGCCTGAGGCAATAGCCTGACCTGCCAATCCGACAGACTTCAGTCCTGAGCCGCATACCTTGTTCACCGTAAACGCAGGGATGTTTTCCGGAAGGCCTGCCATGATGGCCGCCTGCCGCGCAGGATTCTGTCCCAATCCAGCCTGGAGGACATTTCCCATAATGGCTTCATCAACTTCGTTTCCCTTTATTGAAGTTCTTCTCATGACCTCCCTGATCACTTCCGCTCCGAGGTCAATAGTAGTAAACGGCGTCAGTGAGCCATTAAATCTCCCGATGGCTGTTCTTACGCCACCCACGATATACGCTTCCATACCTCCTCCTCTTCCATGGGTTCCCATAGGATTGAGAACCCCACAATAAATCCGCGCGGCACGCAGAATAAATCAGATTCTCATCCCGCCGTCTACTTCCATGACCCTCCCGGTGAAGAAATCATTTTTTACGATAAACTGAACGGCCTGAGAAATTTCCTCCATCTCTCCCAATCTCCCTAACGGAATGTTCTGAACGACCTTTTCGAGCACATCGGGTCTGATCTTGGCAACCATCTCGGTATTGATATAGCCGGGTGCTATGGCCCCCACACGGATGCCGTACTTCGAAAGTTCCTTAGCCCACGTTACGGTCATTGAATCTACCGCGGCTTTCGTAGCTGAATAATTGGTCTGTCCGAGGTTGCCGGCACGGCTGATGGACGAGATGTTGATGATCACACCTTTGACCTTGTGCTTCACCATGTGGTACGCGGCTTCCCGTGCACAGAGGAATACGCCGGTCAGATTGATATTGATCACTTTTTCCCAGTTCGCGAAAGGGAATTTGGTTATCTCTTCTCCTTTTTGCTTGATGAAAAGTGCGTCGGCAGTGATCCCCGCATTGTTAATCAATGCGTCAGGCGCGCCGTTTGCCGAGACGTAGCTTTCAAAAAAAGCTTCGACGCTCTTCTCATTGCTCACATCCACGACCTGCCCGGCTATGCCGGTCTCATTCTTGAGCGCGTCGAGGTTCTCCTGAATCACATCCAATACAAAGGGCCGGGCGCCGAGATGCTTCAAGTCTGACGCAAACCTCTTTCCCATTCCTCTTGCACCGCCCGTTACGATCACCTTCTTGCCGCTAAATTCCATAAAGAATACCTCCCTGTATTACAATTCTTGATTGGAACGTTGTCTTCCCGCTTCTACTTCGTCTTGTTCAGCCCTTTGTCCTTCGTGCTCCGCTTTCTTTCAGGCGTTGTCCGTCCGGTCTTTTCAGCCCTGGTCTTCTCCAGAGTTTCGGAGACCTTTATCTGACCTTCGCCGTCCCGCTCGTGAAGCCAGGCGGCAATCGCTGGTGCGAGTTCCTTCTGTGACTTGGAGCCGACAAAAACGCCGATGTGCCCGCCCTTGAACTCGTACAGCGTCTTGTCCGTCGAGCCGACAACATCATTCAGCGGCCGTGTCGCCGCAGGAGGCACCAGATGGTCTGCAGAAGCGTAGATATTAAGCAGGGGCATCGTTACGTTCCTGAGGTCAACCAGACGGTCGCCGATTCTGAGTTCCCCCTTGATTAGCTTGTTACCCTGATAGCAGTCCTTGATGAACTGCCTCAGGCATTCTCCTGCCTGACCCGGGCTGTCGAATATCCACTTTTCCATCCGGAGGAAATTGAGGAGCTTTTCCTTGTCTTCTACTACATCGAGCATGTCCACATACTTTCGGATGTTGAGGGTGAAGGGCATCAGCATGAGAAAACCGGAATTCAGAAAATCGCCGGGGATGACCCGATAGGTATCGACGAGAGCATCGACATTCATGTTTTTTGCCCAGCTGAACAGCAAGCCGTCATTCGTCGAAAAATCAAAGGGCGCCACCAGGGTGATGAGATTCTTCACCTTCTCAGGGTAGAGTGCAGAGTATATTCCGCAAAAGGTCCCTCCCTGACAAATGCCCATAAGATTGATCCCGTTCTTCCCAACTCTCTTCCTGATAGCATCGACACAGTTGTCCAGATATCCGGTAATATAATCATCGAGGGTGAGATACATATCCGACTTTCTCGGATACCCCCAATCAATAATATACAAATCCATGCCGCGCTGCAGCAGATTCCGTACAATGCTCCTGTCAGGCTGGATATCAAGCATGTACTGCCGGTTCACCAAGGCGTAAACAATCAGCACCGGTACCCCACAGGTTACCTTGCCTTCCTGCTTGTAGTGGTAGAGCTTGAGCTTGTCTTCTTCGTAGACGAGTTCCTTTGGTGCAGTCCCCACGTCTATCTCTTCTATCCCGGCAAGGTTTTCTGTACCCTTGATGAGTTTGGTGTTGACTTCGCCGAGTTCCTTGATAAAATTCTTTACGTCGAAATTTTCCACTGCCGATTTCATGCGTGTGCCTCCACGATCTGTTTTTCGAGGCTCTTCACTTTCTTCTTCAGGTCGTAGATCGTCTTGTACAGATCATCCATTTCCGATCGGAGTGCGATAGGAAAATCATAGAGATAGAGTTCCATCAACTTGAAGAAGTGCTGTCGCACATTCACCGATGCTTCAAGCAGTTCCCCCTGCTTCTTCGAGAAATCCTCTGCCTGAAAGAGGGCATAGTATGCCTTCTCGCTCACATCCAACCAGAGATTGAAGAATTCGTCATATTTCTTGAACTCCTCTCCCTTGCTGACCTTGCCCGCAACCGTGGCAATAACTTTTTCAAATGCCCTGATACCTGTAACGTACATCATATGCTCGTATTCTGTCTTTCTGGCGAGATAAACAGAGAGGTCATCGAGGCTCCTGAGGAGAAGTTCGATCTTCTCCCTGTCCTTCCCCACTGCCGGCACATGAAACACCCGCCCTACCGTGCTGTCAAAGGCACTGAATAACGTATGGAATATCTTCATAACCTCTTCGGGGTGGCCTTCCATCAGGCCGGGAAGGGATTTAAGGGTTTTTCCGGAAGCGTCCATCCAGGGCTTTGTAAAGCCCTGCGATGACCCTGCAAGGGTTTCAAGGAGCTTTGCGACCTGCTCGGTGATCCTCGAAGCTGAGGTGGGATCAAAACCGAAGACGCGGTCAAGCATCTCTTTGTATTTCGTCGGATCAGTCAGGTCCTTGTAGGAATCGGGACTTGCAGCCTTTTCCTGTATTGCTTTAAGGAGCGGGAGCCATATTTCATAGAGCTTCAGGTAAGCATTGGATCCGGTCAGGGTTTTTGAAATGGTCTCCCTCAGAAGGTTTATGTCGGCGGAGCCTGTGCCCTGCAGGGCATTCAATACCGACGTCGTCCAAGAGGCATACACATCCTCGAAACCGGCAGAGCCCGGCATCCCTCCTGCATAGCCCCCCAGGCCCTGGAGAGCCTGCTGGAATTTCTTTGTCATCTCATTCAGGTTGCCAAAGACCTGTTCCTGTGATTTGAGCCAGGCATCAAAATAATTCTTCGTGCTTTCCATGGGATATCTCCTCTCTTGCCGCAATGGACTTACTTCTTGCCTGTCTGCTCGAACAGCTCCGACATTTTTTTCACGATCTCCCTGCTCATTTCCATCTGTTTCTCAACCGCACTTTTCCAGGTCTCCTGAACTTTTTCAAGCTCCTGGGCATAATTCTTTGAGGAATTAACCATCGTCGTCAGCCAGGAATTGTAAAGGGTCATCATTTCTTTTGCCGGGCCTTCCTGAGAACTGCTCATGGACGCAAGGGACTCCTGGAATTTCTTTGTCGCCTCACTCCAGTTCCCCATCATGTCTTTCTGGGATTGTGCCCACTTATCCATGAAATCCTTCTGGGACTTCATCCATGCATCAACATATTCCATCATCTTTTCCATACTCTTCACCTCATGCGTATATTGCATTATCAGTAAAATACTGATCTGAAACCGAAAAGTCCGCGGGAGCAGCCTATTCGCTGCTCACCTTTAACATTCTGAAGAGCTCAAAGAAATTTTTTGCGATCTCCTTGTTTACTTCGAGTTGCTTATCAATGCTTTTATGCCAGATCTGCTGGGCCGTCTCTCCACCTTCGGTGAAGAGGTTGATCTGAAGTTCCCGAATGGTGTCCCTGAGGAACTTGTTTTCATCTTTCAGGCCCTTATTCTCGCTGAGGACTTGGTCATACTTTGTTCTTGGCACAAAACCGAGTATGATATAGAAGTCGGCCATCCGTTCGTATGTATCGAGGACATTCGGGAAAAGCCCATTTTTTTCCGCATAGGTCATCCAATACTTTCTAGCCGCATCTATCCCTTCCTGCTGCATTTTCAGGAAGAAATCGAAAAATCCAATTTTGAAGAGAGGATTGGTAAATAGGTCATTCATCCTTGTTTTATAGTCGTCATTAATCATAGCGTCTCCTTTTTGTTATGGGAAGTCTGGTTGTCACATCTCCAGGGAATTAGTCCTGCTGTCTGCTCCGGTCACTCTTTCCATCTTTTTTCTGCACGGAATCTTCAGTTGTATCCGCTGGCTTTTGAGGGGCTGCTCCAGGCATGTTCCACAATGCCCACGGATTCATTACTTTTGAAAACATATCGGCATCGGTCATAGATCCGAAATTTTTAAGCCAAGACCCGAGCAAGCCAAGATAGTTTTTCAGGTCCACCCCCGTCTTTACCATAAACGGCATTGCCCTATTGAGATCCCGGATATATGATCTCAGTACAAAAGCCACATTAATATCAGGATCGCCGAATTCATCCAGATATTTTTTCAGTCTTTCGTATTCTTCCACATCCAGTCTCAGCGTAATGGGTTTCAGTGCCATACAGCCTCATGCCCCCTGTCGTTATTATGTTCTAATGGTAATACAAATGTAATACTTTTGTCAATATGAGGGTTGAGAAATGTAGCGGTCACATAGACTGTCCGCTTACAGTTGGATGACAAGGAGGGGCCATTCATGGAGAGCACGGAACTACTGCAGGAGGTACGAAAGACGAGATCTGAGAGGTATATGAACAAAGGCAAAGCGGAGGTTGACGCAGGAAGAGGCCGCCATGCTGCTTGGCATGTGCGATCGGACCTTTCTCCATTACTTGGTCCGGTATGTGGACAAGGGAATGGAAGGGTTCAGTGACCAACGCATAGGCCGGGTATAACACCGCAGAGCCCTGTTGATGAGATAGCAGCCCTGGCTGATCTATAGCTCAGTACCATGGATTTACAGCAAAGCACTTTTACAGATGGCCTCAGGAGCGACACAGGAATAAAGAAGACCCTGCTGACCGAGAGACTTGTGCAAAGGGTATCCAATAAGGGACAACAGAGGAAACAACGGCCCAGGACTCCCTATATCGGCATGATCCTGCATCATGACGGTTGCCGGCATGCGTGGGTCCAGGGCAAGATATGGGGTCTGATCGTAACGATGGATGATGCCAGCAGTGAGCACTATGCCGTGTTTTTTTCGAAGAGGAAAGAACGCAGAGCAGTTTCCAGGGGACAGAGGATGCCATCGAGGGTCACGTCGCATTTGCCTCTTTGTATACAAATAGGGGCAGTCACTACTGGCATACCCCTAAGGCAAGAGGGCCGCTCTGA
>QKDO01000137.1 GCA_003252075.1 Nitrospirota bacterium | reverse complement strand
TCTTGCCGAAGACAATCGTAAAAACGATCATGGTGATCAGAGGTCTCATGACACTCCATGCGATCCCGATGACAGTCTGCTTGTACCTGACCAGAATGTCGCGCCATGCAAGAAAAGCAAAAAGCTCCCGGTACCGCCACAGCTCAGCCCAATACTGACCGAAACCGACGCCCTTTTCTATGATTATTTCATGTTCCGGGGATCTGTTCATATATCGTATGTATAAGGATTAATAATACCATAAAACGAACGCCTTGAGGAAAGGCGCAGGACACGCCGGGGGCACGGAAAGCCGCGACAAATGTCTCGGGGTTGCCAAGTATTAACCCGGCAATTTATCGGAGTGAAATGAGCCAGACTGCCTGAGCGCCCAGGCCGTGAGCCATGTCTTGCCTATGGCAAGGTGGTAATGAGGCTCTCCTGCATAAGTTCTCGCGTTTCATTTACACCTCATTCAAGTAACCGTGATTTCTGTTTAAGAAAGGGTAGGAGCATCCCTGTTACCTCGTACATTGGCGCTCACGGCTTCCTGATGAGCACGTTCAATTATAGATATAGCGAGCAATCTCTTAATGATGCTAAAATAGTATCTGCTAAAATGCTAAAATTATTATTTACCCTTTTATATTCGTTGCGCTTTTTCCAGTTTTCCCCGGCATGTTGAAGCTGCCAGTATCCCTCGGGTGCTCACCTGGCATGAAGTCAACCCATCAGGCATATCCCTTACCGCAGGGAGAAAGCGGGATAGGCATTTTCATCCGCAACTGGCATTGGGGGGTCTATCCCATCTGGGGCACCATCAGAGGCACGCTCCTGCACGTGATGTCCTATGCACCGGCAGCAAGTCTGAAAGAGGCCCCGTGCCGATGAGAGTGCTCCATGTTGCGGAATCCTTCGGGGCAGGAGTCTTCGACTCTATCCTTGAACTCGTTCACGGAACCCCCGAATACGGTCATGCAATAATACACGGTCTGCGTGATGAGACACCGGATTCTTTTGAATACCTTTTCCCTGCAGGGACGGAGTTCCATTTCTGGAAGCATGCGGGAAGGGAAGTCGGGCCCGTGCAGGAGTTCCTTGCCCTTGTTGAACTGATAAAGCTGCTACGGAGCTTAAAACCATGTGATGTAGTACATCTTCACTCCTCAAAAGCAGGGTTTCACGGCAGGCTTGCCTGCAGGCTTCTCGGCTTACAAGACAAAGCGCTCTATACTCCGCATGGGGCACCGTTCCTAAGAACTGATATCTCAAGGCTGAAGGCAAAATATTACACGTTCCTTGAAAATATCGCATCGCGATTTGGCGGCCAGATAATCTGCGACGGCTCTTCAGAGGCAGCATCATTCAGAAAGCTGGGCATAGCTGCAGGGCATATCAACAACGGCATTGCATGCGATAAGGTCCTTCATTCTCCACCACCCGGCGATATAACCGTCGTTGGAACATCAGGAAGGATCACGCATCAAAAAAATCCCTTCCTGTTCAACGAAATTGCAAAGGCGTTCGCACCAGACGCTTCCATTCAATTCCTCTGGTTCGGTGATGGGGAACTGCGTCATATACTCTCATCTTCGAATATTCAGATATCCGGATGGCTGCCAAAAGATGAACTGATTCAGAGGCTCCGGCATATAGACATATATCTGTCAACCTCCCTGTGGGAAGGCCTCCCCCTGTCCGTGCTCCTGGCAATGTGCGCTGGCAAACCCGTTATACTTTCTGATTGCATCGGTAACAGGGAACTGGTGGAAAACGGCAGGAGCGGCTTCAAGTTTACGGGGAAAGAAGAAGCGCTCGCCAGCATAGAAACATTAAAAGCAGACAAACATCTGGCTCGGGAAATGGGAAAATTTTCGCACAAACTGCTTCTGGACAACTTTCATTTGGACACCATGATATGTCAATATAAAAAAGTTTACGCGGCAGTCGAAGCGGCAGATTCGAGGAGTCGATCCAGATGAATTGTGTGATCTTGGGCGGGGGTGGCTTTTTAGGCTATCATCTTTGCCAGGCCCTGCTGACAGCTGGTCACCACGTGAGGATCTTCGATCGCCCAAACCTGGAGCGTTTCTCCCTCCCTGATGAGGCAGGCTGTCTGGAATGGACTGTGGGAGATTTTATGAATCAGGAAGATCTTGCACCGGCCGTTTCCGGATGTGACATTATCTTTCACCTTGTCGGTACCACGCTACCGAAATCATCCAATGACAATCCGGTCTATGACATGGAGACCAATGTCATTGGCACCCTGCGTCTGCTTGACCTGATAAAAGGAAAGAACAAAAGAATAATGTTTGTATCATCCGGAGGCACGGTTTACGGCATTCCCAAGGAAGTGCCCATTAAAGAGTCGCATGCGACGAATCCCATCTGTTCATACGGGATCGCCAAAGTGACCATTGAAAAATATCTGCATTTATATCACCATTTGTACAACCTTGATTACTGTGTTTTTCGTCTTGCAAATCCTTTCGGAGAGCGACAGAAGGTAACGGCTGCCCAGGGCGTGATAGGGGTTTTCCTCCACAAGGCACATCTCAACCAGCCTATTGAAATCTGGGGTGATGGAACGGTGATCCGCGATTACCTTTATGTTAAGGATGCGATAGCACCTCTGGTAAGGGCGATAACATAC
>QKDO01000044.1 GCA_003252075.1 Nitrospirota bacterium | reverse complement strand
ACATAGGTCACACCCTTGAGCGCCTGAACAGATGCTTTCACTGCATCCATTCCCACACCCCGTCCCGAGGTTTCGCTGACGGAAGAACTCGTGCTCAAACCTGAGCAGAAGATGAGATGGAGACCGGTACTGTCCGAGATCTTATCACCCTCAGATATATCAATAAAGCCCGATTCTACGGCTTTTCGTTTCAGTGTCTCGATATCAATGCCCCTCCCGTCGTCCGATACCTCAATGACTATCTGGGAGGCCTCATGATATGCCCTGAGGGTTATCACACCTTCTTCCGCCTTACCCATGCGCTTCCGCTCCTCCGGATTTTCAATGCCGTGATCTACGGCATTACGAATGATATGGGACAGGGGTTCGCCAAGGGCATCAACGATTTTTTTATCGAGTTCGGTCTCCCGGCCATGCAGGTATACCAATACCTTCTTGCCGCTGTGGGCAGACAGATCGCGGACCATCTTGGGGAATCTTCTGAAGATATGATTTACCGGGACCATACGCATTTTCATAGCACTCTTTTGCAGGTCCGCCACGATTCTTTCTAAATATGCATTTGCCATAAAAAGCCTGGCAGGTATACCTGATGAGACGGTATCCCCTTCTAGGTCGCGGGCTATCTGATCGATCATGGATCTGCCGATTATCAGTTCTCCGACAAGATTCATGATCCTGTCGATCTTTGCGGATTCCACCCGCATCAGCTCATTCTCAAGCTTCGATGTATGCTTTGCCGGGTCTGCTGCATCCGGTTTTCCCGGTGCACTCATATTGGCCCCGCATGCAAGAACGCGAATTTGCATGGCGCCGGTGATGCCAGCAATAAAGGCAGCCTGGCGTAATTGTTCCTCACGCTCCTTGCTGGCGAGCACAAACATGATTTTCTTTGTTGTCTCTATTTCCTCACTGTCTGCAGCGGGTGAAACTGCGACTATTTCTCCTGCGCAGCCCAGTCGCTGGGTTATCATGCATGCAGCTATGCTTCTTTCCTTGCACAGCTCATGGAAAACGATCTCTACCTCAAAGAGGCTCATCCCTTCCGCCCCGGCCTTCTGTATCTGGAGTCTCTGGTACTCGGTAAAGACAGGGAGAACGGTCTTATCCTTTTGCCCAGGGCCGGTGCACTCCGATACGCAGTTTCCCTCTCGCAGATAGGCACGTATCTTTTCCGTAACCGTGTCAGCGGAACTGCCAGAATCTCCGGTCTCGCTTTCAACAAGAAGCTGCTGTATTGCGTCAGCGCAGCTGAGAAGAAGTTCTATGGCGTCCTTGTTCACAAGATCTGCATCGCGGAAAAGATGGACGAAGAAGTCCTCCATGCCATGGCAGACACTGCCAACGGAAGTAAGTCCAACGGACAGGGAATCGCCCTTAAGGGTATGCACATGCCGCCTGATAGCCGTGAGCAGGTCTTTGTCATCAGGATGCTCCTCTATCTCAAGGAGGGAATCCTGGAGCTTCTCCACAATCTCGTACGCCTCGGCATAGAACGCCTTCTTCAGTTCTTCACGTTCACTCTCGGTGATATGATCGAGGTTATCCCACATGATCGTTTACCATCGCCATGCGCCGTGAAACATGCTGCCGTATATCACCCTTGAGTTGTTCAATGACAAAGGGCTTTGTGAAACACCGTAACGCTCCCACCCGCACAGAGTCTGCCATTTCTCCGTTGCCGGCATTGCCTGATATGGTGATGGCGGGCATGGAAGGTTGCAGTTTCTTGATGATCTTGAGGGCGTGTATGCCGTCCAGGCGCGGCATCTTGATATCCAGAATTACAAAACCGTAATTGGTTTCTATGGCCTTCAAAACAGCGTCGACGCCGTCATGCACAAGGTCCACGATGTACCCATCGTCTTCCAATTCTCTTTTCAGGATTGTGCCGAATGCCTTGTCGTCTTCTGCAAGCAATATGTTCATTCCTCCTCCTCCGGCTTTCTATAGGCAGCACCTTTGTCGCGATAAATAAATTCAAATCTCGTTTTCCATCCCTGGAGACTTTCAGAATGCCCGAGCAGGAGATATCCTCCCGGCTTCAGGCCTGCATAAAACTTCTTTATCAGTTTTTTCTGTTCTTCCTCATCGAAATAGATCATGACGTTTCTGCAGAAAATAACATCAAGATTGACGTATTCACTGGCATTCTTAAGGTTGTGAAAATCAAAAACCACCGGCTTTTTCACCGTGTCCCTGATCTTCAATTTATATTGTTCTTTTTGATCGGTTCCCCCGGACGGGGTAACTGCTCCGGTTACACCGGCACTGGCGGCCGGGACTTTTACAAAATAGCGCGCAATGTAGCTGTCGTCAACTGTGGCGAGAACTTTGTCCGCGTCATATTCCGCTCGGTTCGCCGTCTGCAGCGCCGAGAGGCTGAGATCGGAGGCGTGGATCTTAATGTCCCAGTTTGAACCATCGCGGATACTCTCACGGAGGATGATGGAGACCGTGTAGGGTTCCTCGCCTGTCGAGCAGCCGGCAGACCATATCCTGATTTTTTTCCGAATATCCTTTTCCTTTCGCCTGATAACGTCGTTGAGTATGGTAGTGCGAAAAAGCTCCAGTTGGGGACGGTTCCGGAAGAAAGACGTCTCATTTACGGTAAGAATATCGAGCAGGTTCATAAATTCA
>QKDO01000038.1 GCA_003252075.1 Nitrospirota bacterium | reverse complement strand
AGGAAGTAGTATTGCCCCCCGATTTCCTCTAGCGGGGCATCCGATCATTGATTCATTTTCTTCTGATATGCTACTCCATCCCTCCATGCATTTCCCACCTGCTCACCCACAGCCCAGAATCGATTGTCCGGCATGGTCAGGAGGAATGGCCGGACTTTCTTCACATCCGGCTTGCCGTTATGGAGGTACCGCTCCTCGGAGTAGATGTTCACGATCTCCCCAATGAACAGGGTGTTCGTGGGCAGATCTACCGTCTGAAAAAGCTGGCATTCGATGTTCAGGGGACAAGCCGTGATCAATGGAGCCGCCTTCAACTGCCCATAAAAGACATCGAAGAGCCCCGACTTGTCCACCGTGCTACCTGAGACAATGCCACAGTAGTCCGTCACAGCCACCATGTCCACGGTCGGGATGTTCACGCTGAACTGTCCATTCTCTCGGATTGCCTCGTTCGAGGCGTGGCTACGGTTTACGCAGATGCCAAGCAGGGCGGGCTGGTAATTGACCCGTGTAGTCCAGTCTAGTGCCATGAAGTTGGCCTTTCCATTCAAGTGGGTTCCCAGCAGGGTCTGAGTCCAAGGGAGACAGAATAGACTTTTGTCTACTGTTATTTTAGCCATGCAGTCCTCCTGACATATGTCAATGATCGGTTATAAGCCAAATAGTTATATCACGCTCAGAAGGTGCTGTCTTTAGGAAGGATATGAGAAGTCTTTCCCTTCATGCTCACCATTGTAACATTCGTCCCGAAGTCTGCATAGTGATTTTCTCAGGGACACCGAAAAAACACAGGTATTAAAATCAGAAACTATTGTGGCTTACTACTCTCTCGAGGCAACTTGTACATTCTACTAATATGTGCTCTGCTAAGTTTCCTGCTGCGGCAGGCAGGCTGACAGGGAGAGCAGCATACAGAGGGTGGCGGACGGTACCTACATCAGTAAGCACAGAGGAGAAGGCTGCGAGGGTTTTTTGCGACGCAGGGACATCAAATTTGAGGCAGAGCAATGGAACAGGATGGGCTATGTACTCTCGAACAGGACGAGTGGAAAAACTTCCACCCGTCCACATCAGCAAGCAGTAAGGTACATTTAGAATCCTGTTGCAGCGAACCAGGCCCCGCCCGGGCTTGTCACGAAAAGAATTGGCGCAATGCACGGGAAGGGCAAGGCAACGGAATCCTTGATATGCGCATTCCCTCCTATATCAGCCGGGAAGAGACCGGTCGAAACGTTTACAATGATTGCCGCGCCAGCAGTATTCTTGCTCAGGCAGCTCACCACGACCTTGAAGTTCGGTACGGTATTGATGCCAGCGAGGCCGCGAGCGATCACCTCCGGATCACTGGGATCGAACACTAATCCTCTCACCAGTACATTTACATCGCCATCCGGGCTGAGCTTCCCTTTGCCAAACTCGATGACCCAGGGCAAACCGCCGCCCGGTACGCCGCGGATCGCGTTATCTACACCGGTAAAGGGTCTTGGCACTCCGATCATGGTATTGAATTCGAGGACCTTCGATCCGTCGGCGTGAGCCTTCGATATCGACCCGGCAAAGAGAAACGTGCTAACTGACAGGATCATGGTCAGAATGACAAGCATAGACTTTTTCATGTTGTTCCCTCCTTAATGCGTTCGGTGCTCCCCTTAGAGAAATACTGTATGATCTTAGGGTTCAGGGTCTCTATCCTTAATCTTCTTCCACTCCTTCCCGCCCTCTGTGTAAGCAAGATCATATCCGTAAATAAGCCGCGCATGCCGACATGACTTCCTTCGACCACTCAGCCATCTTAATATGCAAAAGACCCGCCGCCTTTCGCCCCAACCTCACGAGTGGGTTGGCTTTGTTAGGAATTTCGCTGCTTACTTAACTATTAACACAATATGTCCTGGTTGTCAAAATTAAATAACCCAATGATGATCTGCGTTGATCAAAGCGCATGTATGGTGTCACATCGGGTTTGCTGTCTTCAGATATTACCGAATCAGGTCTATTGATAATTAATGGGAACTTTCACGAGTTGCTCTGTGGCATCCTCTCCCGAATACCGAGAGTGGACGATAGTTGATAGTATCCGAAACTATTGCGATTTACAGTAAGTACTTAGACGGGCCTGCATGAAATCATAGGTATGCGGATGACGACATGTAGTCTACAGTTATCGGGGATTGCAACTGGTAGGAGGAAGAATATTCAGTATCGATTCATTGACCTCATAGCGGATTTTCGTCCACCACACACAATTCTTGACAAGCATAACTTAGTTAGGTATTATTTAAGCATGAGGAAGTGGACGCCAGAAGAAATTAGAGAATTGAGAAATGACATGGGCCTCTCTCAAAGGGCTTTCTCAGAATTTCTTGGCGTGACGGAACAGCATGTCTATTATCTTGAAAGGGGGATGAGAGAATCGAGTCAGACTTTAAAGCTTTTGCTGGTCTGTGTTGAAGAGAAACACAAAAAAAGAAGAAAACTGAAAGGAGTGTGAGGTATGGCTCGTGGTATTTATAAGCGCGGTTCTGTATATTGGATTCGTTATACGTGCCTTGACGGAAAGCAAAAAAGAGAATCCACGTTCAGCAACAAATTCAAGAAAGCTGAATCCATGCTTGCTGACAGAAGACAGACAATTGACAAAGGGGAAGAACCCGAAATAAAGCGGATTCAGAACTATAGTTTCCGGGAACTATCAGAGAAGTATATCTCATGGGTGACAGGACGGCAGAACTCAGCAAAGATCAAAATCTATACGATAGGGCAATTGCTGTCAGTCTACGGCGACATGCAACTAAAGCGTTTCAACACTGCCATTGTTGATCAGTTACAGACTGACCTCATAAACAAGGGCTATAAGCCTGCAAGCAACAATAAGGTAACCAATCTGCTGAAACACATGTTCAATAAAGCCGTGGAATGGGAGATGGTGACAGAGGACATACTGAAGCGTATCCGTAAAATAAAGCCTCTCAAGGATAACGGCAAAAGATTACGCTATCTGACTATTGAAGAGGTACAGACGCTTATCAGCAAGTGTGATGCTCACCTGCGGCCTATCGTCATTACGGCAATACACACAGGCATGAGAAGAGGCGAGATCTTAAGCCTGCAATGGGAGATGAATATTGATCTCAAGCACGGCTATGTTCTCTTAGACAGGACTAAGAACGGGGAACGCAGAGAAATCCCAATTGATGAAACTTTGAGAGGCGTATTGCAGGGATTAGCCAGAAGACTTGATATTCCCTATGTCTTTTACGATCAGGCGACAGGAAAGCCCTTTAAGGACATTAAGCGTTCATTCAATACAGCGCTCAGGAGGGCCGGGATTAGGGATTTTCATTTCCACGATCTCAGACATACCTTTGCAAGTCACCTTGTCATGTCCGGGATTGATCTGACAACGGTATCAAGGCTCCTGGGCCATAAGTCCTTAAACATGACTCTGCGCTATAGTCACTTATCGCCGGGACATTTAAACAATGCAGTCAATGTTTTGGACAAGACTTTGAACGGAACAAAAATAATTAGCACAAAATTAGCACAGTTGGGATAATAACGAGATGGTAAGAATGGGTAAGGACAAAAGAAAAGCCGAAAGAAATCCTTGTATTTCAAGGAGTTTCTTCCAGCCTGTTATGGTGGGCGATACTGGGATTGAACCAGTGACCCCTCCCGTGTGAAGGGAGTGCTCTCCCGCTGAGCTAATCGCCCGCTTCGACAGTAACAAGAAAAGCGTGATCAGTGATTAGAACATACCAAAAAGAAAAAACAAAAGCAAACATCAGTTCCTGCCGACGCAAAAATACTTGAACCCGAGCTTTTTCATCTTGCCCGGCTCATAGATATTCCTAAGGTCAAAGAAATAGGGTGTTTTCAGAAGGGCCTTGATCTTCATGAGCTCAAGGTTCCGGAATTCGTTCCATTCCGTCACGATCACGACTGCGTCAGCACCCTTCATGCAGTCATAGGGCGTCTTCGCATAGCCGATGGTATTTCCGAAAATAGCCTTTGCATCCTCCATGGCAATGGGATCAAAGGCCTTCACCTTCGCCTTCTCCCTGAGCAGATGCTCGATGATATAAATCGAAGGGGCCTCACGCATATCGTTCGTGTTGGGCTTGAACGACAGCCCGAGGATCGCGAAGGTCTTCGCCTTCAGATCGCCCATACCACTCCGTATCTTCTCAACGGCAATATGTTTCTGCTGTTCATTCGCCGCTACTGCCGCCCTGACAACGCCGACATCGGCGTTATGCTTCTCCGCTATCGTCAGAAGCGCCCGCGTGTCCTTGGGAAAGCATGATCCACCGTACCCGGGGCCCGGATGGAGGAACTTGGAGCCGATACGGTGGTCAAGCCCCATGCCTTTTGCGACCATATGCACGTCGGCACCCACGCGGTCACAAAGGTTCGCCATTTCATTGATAAAGGATATCTTCACGGCGAGGAAAGAGTTCGCTGCATACTTGATCAGCTCCGCGGTCTCTATGTTCGTGATCACGAAGGGCGTCTCGATGAGGTAAAGGGGCCCGTAAAGGTCCTTCATGATCGCAATGGCCTGCTGACTCGACGCCCCGATAATGACCCGGTTCGGCCGCATGAAATCCTCAATAGCTGAGCCTTCTCTGAGGAATTCCGGATTGGAGACGATATCAAAGTCCATCTGCTCCTTGAGCTTCCGGGAAATAATCTTCCGCAGCCGGGCACCAGTCCCCACCGGGACCGTGCTCTTGGTCACGATCACCTTGTACCCCCTGATGTTCTGCGCAATCTCTTCGGCAACAGCTTCAACATACCGCATGTCCGCTGAGCCGTCGCCGCGCGGCGGCGTCCCGACGGCGATAAAGATGATCAGGCTCGAGTCCACGGCATCCTGTATCCGCGTCGAAAATCTGAGCCTGCCGTTCTTGACATTCTTTTTTACCAGGTCCTCAAGACCGGGTTCGTAAAAAGGGATATCTCCCTTCTTCAGGGCTTTTATCTTCTTTTCGTCCTTGTCGATGCAGGTGACTGCCACACCGAACTCCGCAAAACATGCACCCGTAACGAGGCCGACGTAGCCGGTGCCGATAACTCCTATATGCATATACCCTCCGAAAAAATGTACTGTGTTCAGTGGCTGATATTATACCTGATTCCCTATTCTTGGTTCTCTTCCCATGCCCTGGCATATTTGAGAAACGTGTAGTACCCGTACAGCACGGCAAGGACCAGGCCATGCATCCCGTCAAGAAAGCCTCTCCGGAGAACATACATCTTGACGAAGGTAAAAAATGGCTTGGCTATCAAGGAAAAGATCCCGGGCCGCCCCCTCTTCCGTATTTCTTTCGCAGCAAGTGACGAGTAGAGCTCTGCCTTGTGGACATAATCTGCTATGGACCGGTAGGTATGATGTTCCAGCGGCGCATGCAGCTGCCCGACCCTGCCGCGGACAACGACCTTCTCGTGGACTTCGCGGTCTTCCAGCCCGCCCCGATCCTTCAGGAAAAGCCTGAGCGTGCTGTCAGGCCACCACCCGCTGTGCTTTATCCATCTGCCGAGGAAATAGTTCCGCCTGGGCAGGGAAAATCCGTCACAGTCAGTGTTCAATATCGCTCCTGCAATCTCGTCCCGCAGCTCAGGGGTTATGCGTTCATCAGCATCCAGGATGAGTACCCAGGGGCCCCGCGCATGGTCGACTGCCAGCTGTTTCTGGCGTGCATACCCCAGCCATGCGTGCTGGAGAACACGGTCAGTATATCCTCTACAGATCTCGACCGTCCTGTCGGTACTGAAAGAATCCACCACAACGATCTCCTGAGCTCCTGCCGCGCTCCTGAGCGCATCTTCGATATTCCTTTCCTCGTCCTTCGTGACTATAACAACAGAAACCGGAATCACCTGCTGCTCCTCTTACGGGCTGTTTTCTCTTCCATTATATCCGAATATAGCCGCGTCATCTCACGGATAAAACGTTCCATCGTGAATTTCTCAGCTGCCTTCCGCGCTTCATTCCCCATCGCATGAAGCAGGTCAGCATCAAGAAGTCTTTTCATTCTGCCAGAAATGGCCGCCGAGTCTTCCGGTTCCTGCACCACAAAACCGCTTTTCCCTTCTTCTATGATCTCGGACGCGCCGCTGTTTCGCGTGGTAATGACCGGGAGCCCGCTTGCCAGGGCCTCCAGATGGACATTGCCGAAAGGTTCGTAAACCGTGGGGAAGACAAAGGCGTCGGCAGCAGCATAATACCGCTCTATGTTTTTCTGCGGGCCGCAGAAGATGACCCGCTGCTTTTTGATGAAATCCCGGAATTTCTCACCAGACCCCTTGCCGACAATCAGCAGGGTAAGGGGAGAATCAAGCATCTCTGCTGCTTCAATGAGATATCTGACCCCCTTCCGCTCAAAGCCGGAACCGACAAAAAGGAACGCCCGGGCATTCTCGGGAATCTGATACTGCCTGCGTACTTCCTCCCTGAAGAGCTCCCTGTTTCCCGGATGAAACCGCTTAAGGTCAACTCCGTTATAGATGACGACGATATCATCTGCAGGGACGTGATAGTGTTCGATGATGTTCCTTTTTACCAGTTCAGAGATAGCTATGATCTTCCGGTAACGTCGCTTCCTGAATATGCTGCGCTCCAGGCCGAGGATAAGCCAGTGATAGGGATTGCACAGCATGGACAGTTTGCCGGAGATCCCGGTCCGCCCCCAGCGCTGCCTGAGCCACTCGATATGACAGCCGTCACCAGCCCGGTAAATATCCTGATATAGCGTTTTGTCATGGCTCTGGATGATATCATAGTTTCCCGACGAGACCTGACTCCGGGAAGAAAGTGCAAAGGTGAGGTCCCGGAGGAACGAATTGCATGTCACTGCGGGAACCCGGTGAAAGAAAATCCCCTGTGAAGGCGATATGCCTTCCCACGAAATCGCATGGATATGGACCTCATGCCCCTGAAGGCCAAGCTGATCAATGAGGCCCTGCGAAAAACTCTCAGACCCGCCGTGATAGGTGTATTTCTTGCGGATCAGGGCGATCTTCATCTGTCCTGCTTACCTGATTCCGTCACAATCTCCCGTGCGTCACGGATAACCACAGGCAGGGGTGGAATGACCTGTTGTCCGGAACCTGAATTCCGCTGACAGCGGGGAGGGATAACGCCATCTAAACAAGCACGTTCACCCCTGCTGCTTTCCTGAAAAAAAGACCGGACAGACTGGGACGGCCCATGGGCAGAGTCGGGATCGTTACCCATGCCGGCTACCTTTGTCCCCGCCTGAGCATCTGCTTTTTCCCAGTAATGGTGGAAGAAAACTCTCTGCACCAATGTTACCTGAATCTGCTCAGCATGTCGGAGATCCATCCAAGCACCTTGTATTTCCGGGCCTCTGCCCGCCTGCCCGCCTTTTTCATCTGCTTGCTTATCCGATAATATTGGGCGGCGAGTATACTTCTGTCCCTCCTGATATCCGTGGCATATTTATCGAATATATACAGTGCAGAATCAAGGATCTTTTCATAATGCGCTGTCAGGCCGCCCGGAGTCTTATAGTATTTCACCAGCGGCTCATCAACACAGGAGAATTTGAAACTCCGGGAAACGCGGATCAGAAGCTCCGTGTCATCCAGCGCTCCTCTCATGTTCTCGTCAAACCCCCCGCATACACCGAAAACTTCCCGCCGGAACAGGCAGGCCTGGATCCCTATGCCCCTGAATTGGTACTGAAGCCCCTTTTTGTAAAGTTCAGGCTCATCAGGCATGATGCGTCTCTTATAGAGCACGCTCATTCCCTCTGCGCTCACATAATAGACAAAGCAGTAGACCATGCCGACATCCCCGGGAAGTCCCTCCATGGCCTCCACCTGCCTGCTGAGCTTTGCTGGAAGCCATTCGTCGTCAGAGTCCTGGAATGCGATAAATTTACCTGCAGCACTGCTGATCCCGGTGTTGCGTGCCTTCGACTGTCCGAGATTAGCAGGATGTTTGATAGCGCGCACCCGTCTGTCGCTGCTCGCAATCTCCGTCATCAGCTCATGCGTATTGTCTGTGGAGCCGTCATCCACCACGATCAGTTCCAGGTCAGAAAAATCCTGGGCAAGAACGCTCTGTACCGCCCGCTCCAGTGTCCGGGATCGGTTATAGGTAGGCAGGACAACGCTTACCGTTGGCATACTGCCACCCGCCCCCTCATCGTTCTCTGCTGCATACCGCTGAGAATGCCGAAAAGTATGCAGGGAAAGGTAAAGGGCAGCGTCTCAATAGCAGAGTGCAGGACATAAACACCGAGAAATCCTGTGAGCAGCGTGAAGGCGAGGAGCGAATCGGCACTTCCCTTGTTCTGAAGCAGGACCTTCACCAACTGGACAAAACCCACGATCATGAAGATGGCGTAAAAGGCCAGACCGATGATGCCCTGATGGTACAGCACAAAGAGGATGGTATTATGCGTCCCTATCCGGAACTGCTCGGGCACGGTATCCTCAGAACTTCTGTCCAGTATCAGCGGAGCGCCATTCCACCCGATACGGTCGCCATATCCCCATCCTGTAAGCGGCTTTTCCTTGACAGCACTGATATAATGCTGCCAAATCTCGGTTCTGCCGTGAACTGTGCCCGCTTCTTCCGCAGTGTTCATGACCCGTTGCCGCACTGTGGGGAAGGCCATCCAGACAAGAATGAAGGATACGAACAGGGACAGGCTGATCATGGCAATTGCCTGTGACCATTTCAGGCGCCCCCTGCTCAGATAAACCGAAAAGAAAAAGAATATGGCAAGCAGGCTTACCCACCCTCCGCGGGAAAGGCTCAGCACTATGGCTCCGGCAGAGACCGCAATCACCACCCAGATCACGAACCGTGCAGCCTTTGTCCTGACAATGGTGCTGCAGGCAACAGCAAAGGGCAGCAAAAAATTCACCTTCATGGCAAAGACGTTAAAATACAGGTAGAACTTGAGGAAAGGAACGTCAGGATGGAGGTATTCGCCAAGTCCCTGTGTCATATAGCGCATGCCGTAGGTAAAATATCCGCCGCCGACCACAAGGAGAAGTGCCACCACGAAAAGAAGCAAAAGGCCCTTCACTTTTTCTTCTGCATCTGACTGGAAATGCACTGCTGCATAAAGGAACATGCCGGGAAGCACTTCCCTGCTGAGCCCTGCCAGTGAAATCTTTGGCGCAAAGGAAAATAGCACGAGAACATAGCTGATGCCGATATAGCCTGCAAGAGCATAAAAGGGCGCCGCATGCAGGACGGAAAATTTCCTGCTGACCGTAAGGTGCGCTATCAGAAACAGTGCCGTGATATAGGGAATGAAGAGCCGCATATCGCCGCCCTTCTTTATGCCGGTAAGCACATAGAGAAGGAAGAGATAGGTGGCATATTTCAACCCTGTCTCGGCAAACTGCACGATCCTCCTGCTATAGGGCTTCTGTTCTGCCAACCACCTTCTCCAAGATAGAGAAATATTTCTGCGCCCATGCATCATTCAGGACGAACCTGCTGCTGACATCGTCGTAGGCCCTTTCCGCACACCCCGTTCTCAGTCCGCGGTCTTCCACCATTCTGCAGATCTCCTGCATCCACGCATCGGGGTCATTCTCGACAAGCAGGCAGGTTTCGCCGTGAGAAAGCCCGGCATATGCCTCTACCCGGGATAAGATCGCTGGGATTCCGGAAACGGCATACTCGAGGTATTTTATGTTGCTCTTGGCGCGGTTGAACTGCAGGTCGCTGAGGGGCACGACGCCAAGGTCATACGATGCATGCTGAAGTTTTCGGGAAAAGGCTTTGTAGGGCATCTTTTTATCGAAAATTGTAACATTTTTCATCTTTTTAACCCGTTCATCAAGATATTTCGCATTGCCCCAGAGACAGAAGATGACGTCTTCGCGGTACCGCTCCGCACAATGCTCCATTGCAGGGACGATGAGCGAAAGATTTTCATGCATGAGACCCGTGCCGATGCAGCAGATCTTCAGCGGTTTTGTCTCCCCAGCCCTTACCGGCACGCGGATATCCCAGATCGCAGGGTCGAGCAGGTTCGGAAACACGACGGTCTGCCCGTTATGTATTCTCAGCTGGTCCGCAAGATAGGGTGTTGAGGTGACGATACCGGCAGAAAGCCTCAAATAATCGGCCAGCTCGCCGGCCCGCTCAGCAGGGGCATTGCTCCTGCGGTCACAGAGGAGCAAGTCGTCTGTCTCATAGACAACAGGGAGCCCCCGTGATTCAGCGAAGCCGAAAATGCGCTTAAGGTGCTCAAGGTTGCGGACACGTGCAATGAGAATAATATCCTGATCGTCCCTGAACGAGCATCGCCTGCGCTGGCCGAGGAAAGCCTTTTGGATAATATCATGGCATTGCACCTTTGCTTCACGCTGCAGTGCATTGAGCACGCTCCTGAACCGGAGATGATAGGACGGCGCATTGTCCTCCATGGTTGTGGCAAGCCCGATCTTCAGCATCTCACAATATCCCCGCCTCTTCGATCATGCGGCACATCTCGCGTATTCTAACCTCGTAGACATGGTCCCTCAATACCCTTTCCCGCCCGGCATCCGCGATCTTTTTCCGCAGATCATCTTTCGGCAGATAGAACCGGATCTTGTCGATCATCTCGTCTTCGGTATGGAAGGTGACAATCTCCCGGTCAGGGACAAGCACCTCCTCAATGCCGGGGACATGCCGGCAAAGATAAAACGCGCCGCATCCCACCGCGATATACATCCGTTCGCTCATGGATTTCCTGATATGCGGCTGGGAATCAAAACCAAGGTAGATTTTTGAGAGACGTGCGATCTTGGCATGCTCTTCACCCCAGACAAAACTCCCGCCATAGGCCCTGCCGACCCTGCCGTACAACAGCGGCAGATTGGAAAGCTTCCACGGGAGCCTCGGTCCCCACCACTTCAGTGCCATCCCTTCCCTCACGATCCGTGCAAGGAAACTTCTGCGCGGTGCATATTGCACTTTCGATCCGAGGTTGCCGACAAAGGTGATGTCCGCGGAAAACGCTCTCCGGTCTGCCTCGCTGATCGTATGCACCGTGAATACAGACGGCTCGAATGCCTGAGTAAGCCAGTAGCTTCGCTCATTCAGCCTCCGGAAATCATCAACCAGCCCCGCGGACATGGTAAAGAAAATGTCACAGGCCCTAACGTAATCAGGCAGCCAGTCGGGAATCACGGGATCAGGATACCACTGTATGATCTTCACCCGCTGCTGCAACATCTGAAAATCCGCGGCAGGGAGTTCGTCCTTGGTGTGGAGGGCGATATCCGGGCGGAAATCGCGGACCAGCGCGAGGATTTCGGCGATCGCGTCCGCCTTGCCCTTCGGATCATACGCAACGACCGTGTGGCCGTTCTGCTCAAATCCGGCTTTGTAGAACCAGCTGTCATTCCAGGGATCACCGAAGGCAGCGATCAGAAGGATCCGGTATGGTTTCATACGAGGCCCTTACTGCGCAGCACTTCTTCGAACAACTCTTCATATGCCCTGACCGTTCTTCCTATCGAAAAAAGCCCTGCCCGCGCTGCAGCCTTTCGGCGCAAGGCGTGCAACTGCCCGGGGCTGCCCATAAGCGCAGCCAGCACCTCCCTGAGCCTCGTCGCATCGCAGGGTGGGAACAGCATGCCCGCATCTCCCACCACTTCCCTGTTCGGAGAGATATCGGATGCGACCACCGGAAGACCGGCAGTGAGCGCTTCGGCAAGGGCCGAGGGCATACCCTCCCAGATCGAGGGGAAACAGAAGATGTCAAGAGACCGCATGAACAGAGGCATGGATTCGTGGCTCAGCATGCCGAGGAAGGTGCAGGCGACATGGTTCTCTTCAGCAACTGCCGCAAGCTCTGCCCGCAGCGGGCCGTCCCCCGCGATCACAACCTGCGCGCCAAGCCCCGCCGCTGCCCTGATGAGGTATTCCTGCCCTTTCTGCTCAGCGAGCCGGCCGGCATTGCCGATGAAAAATCCCCCTGCCGGAAGACCAAGCCCCTTCCGGGCGTCTTCTTTGCTGACATCAATATTGAACTTTTCCGGCACAACCCCGTTATGGATCACCGTCATTTTTTCAGGGATTGCCCGGTCATACCGTGTCACGTCGTCGGCAACGGCCTGCGAGACCGCAACCAGACGGTCGGACAGGTAACTGAGAAGATAATTGAAGACTCTCCGGTGCATCTTCGGTTTTTCGGGAGAACGGTAAAGGTTATGAAAAGAAGGGATGATGACCGGCACGCGCGCGAGGGCTCCCGCGATACGCCCGTAGAGATTCGCGTGATACTGATGCGTTCTGAGTATGTCTATCCGCTCTTTTTTTATGAGACGGTAAATATCCCTCACCGCACCCCCGTCGAAGCCCCTGCCCTGCATCCGCCCGAGTACGAAGACTGTGAACCCCCGCCGCTGCAGTTCATCCGCGATCTCTCCGCCTTCTCGGATGCAGCAGACGATTACACGGAAACGCGCAGCGTCATAACCCTGCACTATCTTCAGAACCATGTGCTCCACGCCGCCGACCGGCAGTCTGCTTATTACATGGAGGATATTGAACACCCGTTTTTCCATAGAAAAGATTGCGCACCTACCCTTTGCCGGTTCTAAAGAGATACCCCAGTTTTTCTCTCCATGTACTGACATCAGCCGGAAGATACCTCTTCCAGACATTGATGAACCTCAGACGGCCTTCTTCCCTGATCTGGTCGTCTTTCCTGATCGCCTTCCTGCTGGTGCCGGACTGATGCTCGAAAGGGATATTCAGGACATAATTGCTCATATGCCGCGTAAGGGCTCTCATTGAAATGTCCTTGTCATAGTAGTGCAGCGTATACCCTTCGTCAAAGCCCCCTATCTCCTTGAGTACCGGTTTCCTCACGGCTAGCAGCAGTCCATCGACAACCGCCACCTTCTCCCATTCCTTGCGCAGGGAAGAAGCTCCCCATTCTGCATGCAGAATGGTCCTGCCCCTGAAACTCCCGTCACGCCGAATTGTCCGTGCCCCGTACAGGCCGACGATTCCGCTGCGGGCATCCTGCTGCATAAAATCCTCTAGCTTCTTCAACCAGTCCTTCCCGAAGACAACGACATCATTATGCATAAAGCAGAGGGTCTCATGCCGGGCAATGTCTGCAGCAAGATTGTAGGCCTTTGACAGCCCCAGGTTTTTCCTGTTCCTGATATACATGATATCTCCGCTACGCGACAAGGTCCCTTCGGTCGCATCAGTCGATCCGTTGTCCACTACGATGATCTCGTAAGCCCCCCCGCTGTTCTGATCCCGAATATGCCCGATGCACCTCAGGGTAACGTCAAGCTTGTTATGCACCGGTATGATAACGCTTACGCTGTCCATCGCCGCCTGGTATAGTGACATACGAGATCGCAAAACGCTGCCGGTTTTATGATCCCGGTTTTGTCCATGTAGTAGTCAAGGAGAAGGCGCTTTTCCGCGTCTTCCATCGGAAGCCGCGGATGATTCATGCCGGCAAGGTCCTTGGCAAAATGCCGGTGGCGAAATACCCTGTTCCGCCGGAAACTGTCTATGTCAATAAACCCGGTGATTTCTTCACCATCAACAAAGATATGGGAGAGATGGGCATCCCCCAGCCAGTATCCGGCAGCATGAACTTTCGCGATCTCGTCGATTGCCTGGTAATATATCGCCGAACGAAGCTTTTCCTGCTCCCTGACCAGCAGATCGTACAGCGATCTGCCTTGCACCCGCCTCACAGCAAAAAAAGGCAACCTGCCCTGCCTGATCGTTCCGTAGCAGAGTATCTCCGGCATTTTGATGCCCTGCGCAACGAGAATACGCCATGTCCGGTAGATCTTTTCCGTGCGGTCGGTAAATAGCGCAACTGTCCTGCGTTTCATGGTCAGCGGATGGAGGATTTTATAAAAGCAGTCATCAGCGGCGTCGTAGAACAAGGTGGTATTTCTTACCGTCGAATAGAGTTTGAAGCCGTATTTCTGCAGCTGTTCCTGCCTGTCGCCCTCCATGCCTTTTTCCGGTCTGAGCAGATCCGGCTGACGGGAAAGAAGTCCGCAGAGCCTCTCAAAGGATCGGGAAATCTCCTCATCGAGATGACAGGAGACTGCGTTATGTTCTACCTTAATGATAACAGCCCCTCACGTAAGCATCTTCGCGTACAGGGACTCTGTCAGGTCAATCATGGCCGTGAGACTGAACTGATCTATCGCGGTTTTTCTGGCATTCCTGCCGATCCGGACCGCCTCGTCCCTGTTGCGCAAAAGCCACAGCACTTTCTCGACTATGCCCCCGGGGTCCCGGGGATTGAAAAACAGACCGTTTTCCCGCTCCCTGATAAAATATCGGAAGGTCGGGATGTCGGACACCACCACGGGCTTTTCTGCTGCCATGGCCTCGATGAGCGCGGTGCCGAGCCCTTCCAGCAGTGACGGATAGACATACACATCTATGGTTCTCAGCACCCTCGGGATGTCCTCACGATGACCCAGGAAGATGACCCTGTCGCGCAGATCCTCATCAACATCACGCAGGAACACATGCGTTGCCGACTCATCAATTCTGCCGGCAAGGAGCAGTACACTGGGAACCTTCCGGCATATGGCATTGAATGCGGAAAAAAGATACGTGAGCCCTTTCACTGATTTGAACGTTGAGGTGTTGCCGATCACGACCGTCTCCGGGGGAAGCCGCAGTTCGTCGCGTATGTCCTGAACTCCAACGCCAAACCGGTCGACGTCCACAGACGAATGTATGACCGTTATCCTGTCATTCCGTATGCCACGGGTTACAAGCACATCTCTGACCGCATTGCTTATCGCTACAATGCAGTCAGGCACCGCATAGATCATCCGGGTAAGCGGATCCGTGCCGACGGGATAGAGGTTATGCCTGAATCTCACGAGCTTTCGTCCGCTGAGCTTTGCTGCAATGCCGCCTGCCCAGCTGTCCACCGAGCTGTGCGTCGCAACAATCTCCACGCCTTCCTCCCTGATTATCCGGACTAATTTCAGGATGTTCGAAGGGTGCGTCTGCTTTACCAGGTTGAGTTCATACACCGTGATACCGGCATCCCTTGCCTTGCCTGCAAGAATACTTCCCCTGTTGCAGGCAATACTCACCGTATGACCTCTCTGACTGAGCCCCTGTGACTCTACAAGAACACGGTTCTGCTGCCCGCCCCATCGCCTGAGGGTCTCGGTATGAAGGATCCTCACTGGCCTGTTACCTGCCGCGGCCATACGAGATCTTTATAGAGGATGCGATACTGCTCAGCAATTTTCTTAATGTCGTATCGTTCAACCTCCTCTATTATTGCAGGGAGCATCTTTTTCTCTATCATTTCCCTGTTCTGCAGGACATGCATGATCAGCCGGGCCATGTCTCCGGCATTGTCCCGCTCATACATAAAACCTGTCTCGCCATCCCGTATCACGACCTTGGCGGTCGCATAATCATTGGCTACGACAATCTTGTTGCATGCAAGGGCTTCCAGGAGCACGCCGGGGAACCCTTCGCCGCTTCCTGACGGGAAGCCCACGAGTTCCGCCCCTTTCATCATGGCAATTTTTTCATCACCCGTGATAACCCCGAAAAACCGGACATTCTTCGCTATCCCCAGCTGCCCTGACAGTGCCGTCAGTTCTTCTCTCTGCGGACCGTCGCCAAGTATGTGCAGATAAAGTTCCGGCATGGCCTCCTTGACCCGCGAAAATGCCTTCAGGAGGACATCCACCCTCTTGCTGCCGGTAAGTCTCCCGAGGTAGAGAATATAAGGATATCCCGCCATCGGTCCGGCCGGAACGTTCCGATAATGGTCGAGATCGATACCGAGCGGCAGGTCGACGATCCTGTCCCCCAGTCCTGTATCGTATGCCGACAGCAATCCCGTAATGACAGGGCTGATAGAGACAATCCGGTCCATTCTTTTCAGCCCTGACCGCAATCTCCGTATTTTTGTGGAACTCCCCCTGAACATCCTGTCATTGCGAAACATTCCCACGGTCATAACCGACGGGACAATCCTTTTGAACAGGCCGCCGATGTAAATCTGGTCTGGGCCGTGACACTGCAGAACATCAAACTTCTCGCCAAGGTACGTCCTCAGAAGCTGGGTCAGAACAACAAAAGCCACAGAAAACCTCTTGAACGGCGGGGCGAAATACCGTATCACCTTATGCGGGATAGCGTAGTGCGGGATGTCGCCTGACCGTTTCGAAAAGGGAGCAAATACAATCGACTCGATATCATCAGTCTTGGAAAGCTCCTTCAGGATTGCATAGGTGTTCAGCGCAACGCCGTTTACCTCCGGCAGATACGTATGCATGAGATGGAGCACGGTTATCTTTTCCGGGGGGCTATTTTTCGCCATGCACTCCCTTGTCGTTTGTCTTCGTTGCCGCAGCGGTCCGCGGAAAAGCCTCTGGAGACCCGGCGCAACCCTGCGGATCTGAAGGCTTTTTCCTGTGCTTGATCCGGATCCCTGCCGGAATATGTTAACAATACAATTTGCATCACCACAAGGGCTTTTTCGGTATCTCCAGACCAGCGGCGCGCCCATGCATCCTGTCCTGCATCCGGCGTTTCTCATAAAAGGAAAACGCACCCTGGTGATCACGACTTCTTTCGCCGAAGGAAGTCCTGATAGAGACGTTCGGTCTTCAGAATCGTCTGCCCCATAGCATGTTTTTCCCGGACAGTCTCCCGGGCCTTCAATGCCAGGCCATGGGCAAAATTCTTTTCCCTGAGGAGCTTCACAATACCTTCGGCCATTGCCTTATCTTCGCCTGCTCCGACCAGAATCCCGTTCCGACCGTCCGCGATTACCTCCGGCACACCACCAACTCTTGTCGCAACGACGGGAACGCCCGCTGCCATTGCCTGGAGCATGCTTTGCGGAAGGCCTTCAGACCATGAGCTGAGCACTGCCACGTCGGCAGATGCATAAATGCCCGCAACATCATCGACAAATCCGGTAAAGATGACCGCCTCATCTATCCCCAGATCTTCTGTCATCTTTTCGAGCGACTGCAGGAGAGGTCCATCACCAACAATGAGGAAGCGCGCATCAGGGATTGATTGCAGCACTGCCTTCGCCGCCTTCAACGTCACTTCATGGCCCTTGACGCGCCGGAGGATACCCACATTCACGACTACAGGCACTTGGTCATATAGGCCGTAACGCGCTCTTTCTCCCGGGTTTCGCTGCACATCGAAAAACCGTTCGTCCACGCCCGTGGGAATGCTGACCACCCTGTCAGCGGGAAATCCGCAGGTATCCACAAGGGTATGCCGCATATTCTCTCCGCAGGTTATATAGAGGTCGGGAAGATAGTGGACAAAATTCAGGATGTTCCTCCTGAGCGGGATGTTCAGATGACGCGTCCTCACCAGCAGGGGCACATTTGCAAATTTTGCGGCAAGAGCACCGATCCATGAGTCAACGCCGCTGTGCGTGTTGACAACCTCGATACGGTATTCCTTCAGGAGTCTTCCGAGCTTCAGGATGCTCGACAGATCAAAGGAGCTTTTCAGGGGCAGCGGAAAAACCCTGATCCCCATTTGCTCTGCCTCTGCCCTGATCCTTGCCTCAGTCCTGCAGACCAGAAAAAGGTCGTGCCCTCGGCCGGCCATACCGGAAAGTTCGGCAAGGACCCGCTTTTCCTGTCCTCCAAGACCGTCAGACCACTCTGTATGAAGTATCCTCATGCTATTTGAAATACGTGAGGTACACTCTGCTCAGTCGCGGCCGCGCGTAGATGAAGAGTTTTTTCGCAAAAGACAGTGTGCCGATATTGCCGATGACAATGCGTTTTATCCGCTGCAATCTCTCCACGGAGTCATTGGTCCCCGCTTCTGTGGTAAACATCATCCTGTATCCCAGGGAAGCAGCGAGGGAGAGATAATCGTCATCATAGAACCCCTGCGGCCAGCAGAGACAGTTGCCTCCCAGTCCTTTTTCTTCAAGGAGTTCCTTTGCCGTCTGAAGGTCATTCCTGAGGGCTTCGTTCCGGCCGCTCCGGTCAGGGATCAGCTTATCCCATCGCTGGTGCGTATGCGTATGGGAATGGAACTCGACCATTCCGGACTCCTGCATTTCCGCCACCTCATCCCAGGAGAGCATTACCGTATCAGCACGGCCGTCTTCGATAAGGGCCTTCGATTCCCGGTGCGTGGGAAGAGCGTCGGTATAGCCCTGGTCCGACCGCGGCCGTATCCCCTGTCGCGCGACCCGTGAAGTTACGAGAAAGATGACGGCCTTCATGCCATACCGTTTCAGAACCGGAAAGGCAAAGACCCAATTGTCGAGCCAGCCGTCATCAAAGGTGATCATGACCGGCTTTCGCGGCGCAGCGATTTTCCCGGAGAGGATGCCGGCAAAATCTTCCGTACAGACCGCGGTAAACCCCGTATCTTTCAGATACCGCATCTGCCGTTCAAATGTTTCCGGGCTGACATTGATGAACTTTCCCTCAGGGTTCACGTGATGATACATGAGAACCGGAATGGCGGGGTGTAGCGTGCTCATGCAGACAGCTATTCTCCTGAAGCAAAGGCGTTGTAAAGGCGCATATAGGTATCGCTCCTTGCCATGAGTTCTTCATGTTTCCCAATGTCGGCGATAGTTCCCCGCTCGAGAACTACGATGCGATCGGCATTCCTGATCGTCGAAAGACGGTGCGCAATAACAATGGTGGTCCGCTCCTTCATCAGCGTCTCAAGGGCCTTCTGTACCAGCGCCTCTGACACGGAATCGAGCGATGACGTTGCCTCATCAAGAATAAGGATCGGCGGGTTTTTCAGGATGGCCCGTGCGATGGCGATGCGCTGCCGCTGGCCGCCGGAGAGCTTCAGTCCGCGTTCACCGATCATCGTCTCATATCCGTCAGTGAGTTCCCGTATGAAGTCATCGGCAAAGGCAAGCTGAGCGGCATGGACAATCTCGTCCTCGGAGGCGTTCTGCCTGCCGAAGGCTATGTTCTCCTTCACCGTGTCATTGAACAGGATGATATCCTGGCTGACAATGCCGATAAGCTTCCGGAGGGAAAAGATGTCCACATCGTTCAGATCAATACCGTCGAGCAGTATCTTCCCTCCGGTGACCCGGTAAAACCTCGGGATAAGATCAACAAGGGTTGACTTGCCGACCCCGCTCCTGCCTACGATCGCTATCACCTCGCCGGGTTCGACCTTCAAGGTTATGTTGTTGAGCACCGGATGGGGGTTGCCGGGGTAGGAAAAAGAAACCTGCTCAAAGGCAAGTGACTCCCTGAATCCATCAACGACCCCGCTCCCCCGTTCCTCGTGCTTCGATTCAAGGAGGGTATCTATGCGCTCCATCGACGCGCGCGTCTCCTGCAGGGTTGTGTATGCATCCCCCACCTTTTTAACGGGCCCGAAGATCAGATAAATGGCAGTAAGTACGGAAAAGAAGTCTCCCGGTGTCATCACCGCCTTTTCCACCATAAGCCCGCCATACAGCAGGATAAGGGCAAATCCCATGCCCGTAATGGCATCGATGCTCAGATTGGTGAACTCCTTTGCCCGTACCACCCTGAGCCCCTCCCGGTAGTATCGCTGGCTCTCTGTTTCAAACTTGTCTCCCATCGATGATGCCCGATTGAAAACCTTGATGATGCGGATGCCGACAATGGTTTCTCCGATATTCTGGGTGATGTGCGAGAGCTTCCGCTGCGCCTCTTTTCTCTTGTTTTTTATCTTCTTGCCGAATTTTCTCGTACTCAATGCGATAAAGGGCAGAAGAACCAGGGTGATAAGCGTAAGGTCCCACTTCCGGTAGAGCGCAACGCCGATCAGCACGAACATCGTCGGGACCTCAACGACAAAATTCCTGATGACATTAGATATAAGAGAGTTGAGGGAATCCACATCAAACATTACCCGTGAAACCGTTATACCGGATGATTCTTTGGCAAAATAGCTTATGGGAAGGTCAAGGATGTGGCGATAGAGCCTGTTTCTCATATCTCTCACGAGTTTCATGCCCGCAGACTTCATAAGATAGGTCTGGCCGAAGCTGATCAGCCCTTTCACCACGAAAAGGAGAATGATGCCGATTGCTACGAACTTGATAAGCTCGTACCGTTTGTTCCCCAGTATCTCATCAACTGCCGGCTTCACCACCCATGCGATCGCGCCTGTAATGCCTGACAGCATGGCGCTGAGCACGATCCCCGCAAAGACCCGGGCCCAATACGGTCGGGTAAGTGCAATGATTTTCTTTATTATCTGCATAATTGCGTAGTATAAACCATTCGGTTATTAATTACCCGTGGCAAGCCCGCAGCGCAAGGCTTTCAGCGGGTTCTGAAGCCTCATTGCGCAACAGGGTCAGCAGTGCAGGGGAAAGGATGCAAGGGGAAACCACAAAAGAAAAACCAAAAGAGCCGACGGGTTCAGGTGGACGGAGCAGAGCTCTTCCTGCAATTAATAGGCGCCGCTGACAAGCGTGGCGGTAATGGAGCCGACAGCAACCTTCGTCTGCATTCGCACCGGGATCCGTTTTTCATCATCCGTCAGCCAGATATGGAGATCGCCTTTCCGGTTGAAGATGCCCTCGGACTTCATGAGCGGCTTTATGACGATAGTGTTCACATCGCCCATGATCGAGCTGATCCGTTCTTTCCTCAGCACCTGGATCTCAACATTCCAGAGCTTTTTGCTGTCAAAAATATCCACAAAGACCGGCTTGCCGACCTCCAGCTTCATGGTCCTCACGTAGTAGAGGACCGAAAGCGGGTCAAAGACATTTTCATGGATCGTAAATTCCTTCTTCTCAGTGTCGAGATGATTGATAAAGACCGCTTTTTTCCCCTGATGATCGAAGATGATCTCCTTGTCGCGCCGGTGCCTTCCTTCCCTGATGCGAATCCGGTAATTTTTCGGCTGCGCCATGAAGATGGCTGACTTGCCTCTGGCAAGCACCGTCTCGACCCGGTCTTCCACCGTATAAAAGACCGATATCCAGTTCGCCGAATTTGCAGTGGATATCACCCGCATCGAATCCCCGTCGTCCACCACTTCAAGCGTTGCGGTGCCCGCCTTGATTCCGGTCCAGGTCAGGTCATATACGAGCCGTTCCGGGATCGAAAACGCCCCTGCAGCGTCTGCAGAAAATATCCCCCACCAGAGCGAGAAGCAGATCGCCGGGAGAAATACCAGCCATGCTGTAAAAGCCGTTTTTCCCCGCGACCTGCCCTTTCCCACCCTGTTTTTACGGCATTTTTCCATGATTCCTTGCCATGTATCCACTATAAATTATAAAAGGTTTTTGGTATAGTAATACATGCTTGTCATTCCTGCAATAGATTTAAAGGACGGCGTCTGCGTCAGGCTTCAGCAGGGCAAAAAGGATGCCGTGACCGTCTATTCCCGCGATCCTGCGGGGACCGCAAAAAAATGGGAGAGTATGGGGGCAAAAGTCCTCCATGTCGTCGACCTCGACGGGGCATTTACCGGCAGTCAGCAGAACCTCAACAGGATCGTCGAGATCCGGAAGAGCGTCAGGATGACCATGGAGGTAGGAGGCGGCATCAGAAGCATAACAGACATTGACCGGCTCATCTCTGCAGGTATTGATCATGTCATTATCGGCACCGCCGCCATTGAGGACCCGTCTTTTGTCATGGAGGCCTGCAATACATTCCCGGGCAGGATATTCATCGGCATCGATGCCAAGGACGGCAAGGTCGCCGTAAAAGGATGGGAAGAAGTGAGCGCCATCGATGCCAAAGAGCTCGCAAAACGGGTCGAGACCGTCGGCATATCAGGCATTATCTATACGGATATTGCGCGGGACGGCATGCTTACGGGACCGAACATACCTGCACTGGAAGATATGGTCAGGACCATGAAGATCCCGGTCATTGCATCAGGCGGCATAGCCACGATTGACGACGTAAAAAACCTCATGGAGATAAAGAACCTCTGGGGTGCTATAACGGGCAAGGCTATCTATTCAGGGTCTCTTGACCTCAAGGATGCATTGAAGCTGACCGCGGGCACGGAGTGATGGATGAGACATAACGAGCCATCCCGGGCATTGCAGATACACGTTTTCTCCCCCGGGCGCTTATTCCCTGCACCAAAGGCCTGCCGGCACCTCGTTCCGTACCTGTGCTGAGATGCTTGCGAAACGTATAATACCCTGCCTTGATGTAAAGGACGGCCGCGTTGTCAAAGGTGTCAGCTTTGTCAACCTCCGTGATGCCGGGGATCCGGTCGAAAACGCCCGGTTCTATGATGAACAGGGAGCGGACGAGCTGATCTTCCTCGATATCACTGCTTCCCATGAAAAGCGGAAGATCATCCTCGATGTTGTCGAAAGGACAGCGACGGATGTCTTTATGCCTCTGACCGTAGGCGGAGGCATAAAGACTATCGACGACATCCGTGCCCTCCTCAATTCCGGGTGCGACAAGGTCTCGATCAACACCACTGCAGTTAATGACCCGTTCTTCATCAGCCGGGCAGCAGAGAAATTCGGAAGCCAGTGCATTGTTGTTGCTGTCGACGCAAAGAGGGTTGCCGACAACATGGCGAGCGCCACAGGGGAAGCCTGGTTCGGTGACACATCGCTCAGTGATGTCGTCCTCGAACTGCCTGCCGATGGGCTCACCTGGGCCATTTCAACACACGGCGGCCGTCAGATGAAGTTGATCAATGCAGTGTCATGGGCGAAGAAGATGGAGGAACTTGGCGCCGGTGAGATCATGCTCACCTCCATGGACAAGGACGGCACAAAAGACGGCTATGATATTGAGCTCACCCGCACGATCTCCGAAACCGTATCGATACCGGTCATCGCATCCGGTGGTGCCGGAACCCTTGAGCATCTCTATGACGGGCTGGTTGCCGGCAAGGCGGATGCAGCACTCGCTGCTTCGATCTTTCACTTCAGGGAGTATACGGTGCGGGAAGCAAAGGAATTCCTGAAAGAGCGGGGTGTACCGGTAAGGCTCTGAGTCCCGAACGTTACACCTTCAGCAGTACCCTTCCCTTGTCTTTCCGTTCAATCTTGTGCTTTTCGATAAGGGTCCTGTCAGCAGGTGTAACCGTCCGCATTGAAACCTGATCACCGTTCCAGACCCTTACGGTTACTTCAGAGAGAAGTTTTGCATCCGAATACCGTGCACACAAAGCTGCCGCAGTCCCGATCGCCCGGTCATCAACATCACCCCGTATCACCGTGATCGGACCCGCATGGCTCTCTACACGCAGGAAGAACCCCAGTGTTCCAAGGGAAGCCTCTATCGCATTGTTTTCCCGTTCATCTCTTCCGACAATGACTTTACAGCTTTCAGTAAGCCGGAAATGCCTGCCCAGACGCAGCAGATTCAGGTCTTCCAGAGAAGGGTCTCTTTCACACGAGAGCAGTTCCCTCAGGCGGTAGGAATAGTTCGGCTCGGTCAGAAGGCATCCGCTGGCCGGCGCAGGATAATCAATCAGACCGAACTCCGCAGCAAGCGCCATCTGCGGCTTCCGCGTACGGCCGCCGAAACCGTAGAGCAGATCCCGGTTCACCAGCCCCTTCATTTCCGGGATCGTCGGTTTCAGCAGTTTTGCACTCAACGGCCTGAGGACATATCCCCGCAGCCCCGTCTCCCGGTCAATAATATCAAGGGCATCCCTGCGCTGGCTCATCGGCCTCTGGCCGATAACCTCTCCGGTGACAATAAAGTCGGCACCGGTCATCTCCATAAACTCCCTCGCCTCCCTGATCATGAGGATCCGGCAGTCCATACAGGGGTTCATGTTCTTGCCATGGCCGAACTTGGGGCTTTTAACGATAGTGATGAACTTCTCGGAAAGGTGGCTGAGCTTCACCTCGAAGCCGAACTTCGCCGCAGCGGAAAAGGGGTCTTTTGAGCAGGACGACTTGTCCGAAATGTCACAACCGAAATGGTTCAGGAATGTGACCGCCTTCACTTCGATCCCCTGCTTCATGACCGCAAGGATCGCCAGTGTGCTGTCAAGTCCGCCTGAGTAGAGTGCAATTGCCTTTGTCATATCTCTCCGTATATCGTCAGGCCTGAGTCTTCAGGAGTAACCCGCCCATGCTCGTTCTGTGTTACGCTGTTCGCACCGCAGGCCTTGCTTCTCACGCGCGACGTGTCAGGCAAATGATTCATTCAACTGTTCAGGCGTTGCTACGGCAGTGCCCACCTCTGCCACAACAATACCGGCAGCATGGTTGGCTATTACCGCAGCATTTTCCAGGCTTGCGCCGGATGCATACGCAAGGGTTAAGGCCGAGATGACCGTATCTCCTGCTCCGGTGACATCATAGACTTTGCGTGCGACCGTTGGGATATGTGTGATCCGGTGCTTCTCGAAAAGGCTCATGCCCTGCTCTCCCCGGGTGATGAGCACTGCCGCAAGGAAAAGCTTCTTCATGAGCGCACGCCCTGCTTTTTCCAGCGAGGCATCATCCCGTATCTCTATGCCTGACCCCAGAGACGCCTCCGTAAGGTTCGGCGTGATGAGGGAGACCCCTTTATAAAAATCAAAGTGTCCCACCTTCGGGTCAAGGGCCACAAAAACATGTTCGGGTCGCGCCTTCTGCAGGATACCCTTGACAAGCCCTCCGCTCACCATTCCCTTCCGGTAGTCGGAGATGATCACCGCATCATATCCTTTGAGAACCGACCGGATATGGGAAAGGATGCCCTTCAGTATCCTTCCGTCAACATACTTGCTGTCCTCGCGGTCGAACCGCACAACCTGCTGGTTATGCGCAATGACCCGCGTCTTGACCGTGGTCGGCCGATTCTCGGTGAACAGGCCGCTGCAGTCGACACCTTTCTGTCCGAGAATGCCCCGCACTGCCTCGCCGGCGACATCTTCGCCGATGATGCCGATCAGCGCAGCATGAGCACCGAGGGAGACGACGTTATGGGCAACGTTGGCGGCACCGCCAAGGAGAAAGCTCTCCCGCGTAACCTCTACAACGGGGACCGGCGCTTCAGGGGAGATCCTGTTTACTTTTCCCCAAATGTAATGGTCAAGGATGACATCGCCAATTACCAGGATCTTTCTTTTCCGGAAGGCCCGTATGATCTTCTCAAAATCCATGAATTTATCATACCCTACGGCCGCCGAAAAAATGAACCTGCCGGCTTTTGGCTGATATCAGTTCTTCAGCTTTGCAAGAAGTGTTGCCGGAAGCTCGAACCGGGGAAACTCTTCTTTTTTCACTGTCTGGTAAAAAGCGCTTCCGTTTCGGCATCAGATATTCCGCGCGCCCAGCAGGCCGATGGCCGTTTTGGCATATAGTGCATCTGCTTGCGTCCCCCGGCCTTTATGGTAGTATACCTGCAGGAAACTCATGCAGGACCAAAGCCTTACAATCATCGAAAATGCGCTGCAGCTTGCTGACGCAACGGCAAGCCAGAAGCTGTTCCTCTTTCTCAGCTCCCGGTCCCATGTTCTGTGGTTTCTGAAAACACGGCAACTGCATCACGTCCCCATCGTGCTGGTGATCCCGAGGCATCTCGATATCAGCACCGCTGAAGTGAAACAGGCCCGGGTCCCCGTGATTCGCAACTGGTCGGGGAACCAAACGCGCTTCTCGCGGATCAAATATGCCTTCCTCCACGGCGTCCTGCAGAACGTCATCAGCATTGACTGCAAGGTTGTCTGTGTTCTCGGCCCGTCGGGGAAACGTCATCTGGACACCATAACGATCCACGACCTTACGCATTCCTGGAGCGAGGACTTTCCCTTTGATGCACATTCCCTCATCAAGAACCCGGCCTTTCCGGTCATCATGGCCACTATCGATATTGCCCTTGATATCGGCGCGCTCGGGAGGGAGGGAAAATCCATCGGCACGGCATTTGTGATCGGCGATGAAAAAAATGTCCTTGAAACATCCCATCAGCTTGTCTTCAACCCTTTCAAGGGCTATCCCAAACGGGAGCGCAACATCACCCGTCCCGAGGTCGTCGAGAGCATCAAGGAACTGTGCCAGCTTGACGGCGCTATCATTATTGCCTCAGACGGGACCGTGGAGGCAGCCGGCAGGCACCTTGATGCCGAACGTGTGAGCGCAAAGAAGCTGCGGGGCTTGGGATCACGTCACCGGTCGGCAGCGGGCATTACCCGCAGGACTGCAGCCGTGGCTGTTCTCGTATCGGAAAGTACGGGCACGGTAACGATCTTCGAAAAAGGAGCCGTAGCCGCCACCCTGGAACCGCTGATCAGCAGGAGGGTTATCTGATCAGAAGGAGCGGGCAGAAAGTGAGCTCCGCCTTCAGCTGCTCTTCGGGAACATGAGATACAAGAAATTTAAAATTCTTTACCAAGGCGGCGCTGAGCCCTGGCGGGAGGCCGCGGATGACGTCATGCAGCCGGACTTCCGACCAGCTCCGGCTCCTTGGGCCTTATAGGTGTTAGGCAGTTTAGCAATAATCGCCAGGTGTTGCATGCCGGCCAAAGCCACCAAGTTTCAACATACTGAATGACCATCACCTTCACCATGTTTGAGTAGCAGAATCGATGGTAACAGCCAAGGTGGCTCGCAGCCAGCTGAACTTTGCCTTCATGAAGTCAAAATCAGGTCCGGATGTTTTATAGAGGCCGCCTTTCCCTTGATCAGGAAACCGGCACCAGCCCCATGCAAACCCTTAACCTTGCTGCTTCCCAAAGTAATCAACACATTGGGGTTATAGGCAATATTAGCCTCTGTTTTATGCATGTACCCAGCAGGAATGAACAGTCGTCCGTCTGACGATATTCTGATATAGCTATTCCAGGTGTTGACCATATGAGGCCCATCCTTTCCCAAGGTCGCGATGGCCACAACCCCATCCTGCTTCATAATCTCCAATAGTTTTTCCGGGATCATCGTGACTACCTCCTATTGTTTAGATTGTTGTTTTGCCTAATGATTTAAATGAGGCGCCGGGCCGACCGGCTTTGAAAAATCCGCAAGCCTATGCCCGGTCGCCTCGATTTTTTTGGGCCTTCCTGCTCACTTCCCATTGTTTGCCTAACTTTGATTGCGGTACTTTTTCCAAAAAAATGCTCATGACGCTGGATATTTCGGTAGCTATTTGAATAAAAGGCCATGGTTTGGTCTCAAGAGTGACTTCCAGACGAGCATAAGTCAGATGAGCCACTTCTTTTCCTGCCCTCTTCTTTGCTGTTTTCAATAGTGCAGTTAGTTTGGGACGTATGAGTAGCCATTTATCAGATGATTCAAAATAATCTTCTGCAATTACGTCGTCTGGTTTTGGATTGTCGCTATATAAAAAATCCATTATCCCACGCACATGGATTACGAATGACTCTAATAATGCATTTGCGATAGGGCCTTGCCCCGCAATTCCAGAACCGATGCCGTTCGCAAGAGAAGTGAGCATCCATACTTCATAATACAAATGATCGGAGGCTTCGCGCAGGGTATCGTCTGTACGTTGTTTTCTATTCATTTATATCTTTATGCGGCCCAATGCGGCGGAGACGGTCTCATCGTTCCCGCCGAATATTATTTTCATGTCGCATGTATTTTTTTCGTCATTAATAGAGGCTCAAAAGGGCATCGTCAAGGAAAACTTTAGAAGTGTGAACGGCTATCTTCCCGAAAAGAAAATAAGTTTCTCTTGAAGGTCATCTGAGCAGGACCGCCGGATTTTCTTCATCCATCGAGCAAGCCCTAGAGACATGTTCGGAAGAACGGAAACAAAAGACAGCGGTTTAATGAAAAAGGGAAGGCGATACAGCCTTCCCTTTTTTACCGCAATATTGCGATTTCGGCTTAGATATCGTAGTAGAGAAAGAACTCATAGGGATGGGGTCTCAGCCGCAGGGCATCCACCTCGTTTTTCCTCTTGTATCTGATCCATGTCTCGATAGCGTCGTCGGTGAAGACATTGCCCTTGAGCAGGAACTCATGGTCTGCCTCAAGCGCATCGAGCGCCTCATCCAGACTGCCCGGCATGGTCGGTACGGATGCAAGCTCTTCTGGTCCGAGATCATAGATGTCCTTGTCGAGCGGCTCGCCCGGATGGATCTTGTTCTCGATGCCGTCAAGACCCGCCAAAAGCATAGCGGAGAACGCCAGATAGGTGTTGCAGGACGGATCAGGGAACCTGACTTCCACCCTTTTAGCCTTCGGGCTTGCCGAGTAGGTCGGGATCCTGATCGATGCCGAGCGGTTCCGGGCCGAATACGCGAGGTTGACCGGCGCTTCAAAGCCCGGGGTAAGCCTCTTGTAAGAATTCGTGGTCGGGTTGGTGAATGCGGCGAGCGCATGCGCATGCTTCAGAACGCCGCCGATGTAGTAGAGTGCCAGCTCGCTCAGGCCTGCGTAGCCGTTGCCGGCGAAGAGGGGCTTACCCTTCTTCCAGATCGACTGGTGGCAGTGCATACCCGAGCCGTTGTCGCCGAAGAGCGGCTTTGGCATAAAGGTGACAGTCTTGCCGTGCCTTCGTGCGACGTTCTTGATGATGTACTTGAAGAGCATGTTCTTGTCAGCCATCTTCACGAGCGAATCGAACCGCATATCGATCTCTGCCTGTCCCGCCGTCGCGACTTCATGATGCTCGCGTTCGACGTAGATGCCGCATTTCTGCATCTCCATCACCATCTCGGTCCTCAGGTTTACCTGGCTGTCGGTCGGCGGAACCGGGAAATAGCCTTCCTTGTGGCGCGGCTTGTAACCGAGGTTCGGGTTCTCTTCGCGGCCGGAATTCCAGATGCCCTCGGTCGACTCGATGTAATAGTACCCGCTGTGCGAGTTCTGATCGAAGCGGATACCGTCGAAGATGAAGAACTCCGCCTCGGGACCGAAGTATGCCGTATCGCCGATGCCGGTGGACTTCAGGTACGCCTCTGCCTTCTGGGCGATGTAGCGCGGGTCGCGGGAGTAGTACTCCTTGGTTATCGGGTCGACGATATTACAGACAAGGCTGATGGTCGGGTATTCCATGAACGGGTCCATGAAAGCGGTCTCGGCATCGGGCATAATAAGCATGTCCGAGGTGTTGATCGCCTGCCAACCCCGTATGGATGAACCGTCAAACCCAAGGCCCTCTTCAAACACCTCTTCCTTCAGCTCTGCAATAGGCACGGCGAAATGCTGCCAGATCCCGGGAAAATCAAGGAACTTGAAGTTCGCCATTACGGCCTTGTTTTCCTGAGCCATCTTGATTACGTCTTTTGCTGTCATGTACTTCCTCCTTATAATGAGTTGATATAATAATGTGTTCAAGCCTGCATGGGCGTTATCGTTCCCTACACTGCCGTCTCTCCCTGCTCGCCGGTCCTGATCCGGATAACCTCTTCCACCGAAGAGACGAAGATCTTGCCGTCCCCGATCTTGCCGGTCTTGGCTACCTTCTCGATGGTACTGACGACCTGCGCTGCAAGCTTGTCCGCCGTAACGATCTCAAGCTTGATCTTCGGAATGAAATCCACGATGTACTCTGCGCCGCGGTACAATTCGGTATGGCCCTTCTGCCTGCCGAAGCCCTTGACCTCGGTCACGGTCATCCCCTGGATGCCGATCTCGTTAAGTGCGTCCTTGACCTCGTCAAGCTTAAACGGCTTTATGATTGCTTCAATCTTTTTCATATCTCACCTCCTGTTCCTCAGTATCGTGCGAATGCGGATACGCAAGAATTACCCACATGTTTCGGCATAGCAGATGCCACGCAGCTATATCCCGTCTGCCATAAAGAACGCCCTATAGAAATCCTTCGCCCGCCGGGCATAATCCGCATAGAACACCTCGGTGTCACGAACGATACGGTCCAGGTCCACCGCCTCATTCCTGAGCCACTCAAAGATCATGCGCTCAGTCACCTCTATATGGAACTGGAACGCATAAGCGTTTCTGTCAACGCGAAACGCCTGGTTGGGGTACAGCGGCGACTGGGCCAGCCGCACAGCTCCCTGCGGTATGTCGAAGGTTTCGCCATGCCAGTGAAATACCCTGAACGTCTTCCCGGCAGTTCCCTTCCCGTCGCCCGTAAGCAGCTTCATGCGTTGATCGTCCGTCCCGCCGTCCACCAGTTCGATGTTATACCACCCGATCTCTTTTTCTGCTCCCGGGTATACCCGCGCGCCCAGCGCCTTGGCCATGATCTGTGCTCCCAGGCAGACACCGAGGACCTTCTTGCCCTGCGCCATGAACGTCCGTGCAAGTTCGGCCTCCCGTTCGATATAGGGATAGCGGTCCGATTCATTAACGCTCATCGGACCTCCCATCATAATCAGCGTATCATATGCTGAAGCGTCGGGGAATTCGCCGCTCGTCAGGTCTGCAATCGTATGGGGAAGTCCGCTCCGGACGAGAAAATCCTCAATTGTCCCCGGTCCCTCGCTGCCGATGTTCTTAAGAATCAGAACTGCCATGTAGAACATGATAAGCAATAGCGCTGCCACATTGAAAATCACTTCAAATCAGCACGTTGCCTCTCAGGCACAGGAATATTCTGCCTCATTATTAGGCAGCCCTGTCTGTTTCTTGGGCAGCAGCACCGGTCATTCCGCTGCGGCACTCCGTCTGGCCGTCCGGTTCAGCAGCCGCATGCGCATCGCACTCCTTATGATCATTTTGAAATAGTCATGACAAAAGTGTACTATAGAGTCATTAATGCAGAAGAACTACAACAGGACCATCGAGCTGACCGCATTATACGAGATCAGCAAGCTTCTCGGATCTTCGCTGAATCTCCGTCAGAACCTGAGAGGAGTCATGCGTGTGCTTGCGGAATATCTCGACATGAACCGCGGAACCGTATCTCTCCGGAGCAATAACGAGGTATCGATACTGGCCGCGCACGGCATGTCCGAAGAGGAGATTAAACGCGGCAGATACCGGCTCGGCGAGGGCATCATCGGACGCGTTGCCAAGCTCGGCACCCCGATCGTCATACCGAACATCGGCGACGAGCCGCTCTTCCTGAACAAGACCGGCGCCCGGGAGATGATCAGGAAAGAGAACATTGCATTCCTCTGCGTTCCCATCAAGTTCAAGAACGAGGTGCTCGGAGTCCTGAGCGTCGACCGTCTGTTCGGTGCGAAAAACATTTCGTTCGAGGAAGACCTGAGGCTGCTCAAGATCATCTCCTCGCTCATAGCCCAGTCTGTGAAGCTTCACCTCGAAGTGGAAAAAGAGCGTGAGGCAATGCAGGAGGAGAAAGAGCGGCTCCGCCAGCAGCTTAAAAGCAAATATAAGGTCGAAAATATCATCGGGCAGTCCGACAGCATGCAGGAAGTCTTCGGGGCCATCCACCGGGTGGCACCCTCGAAGGCGAACGTACTGCTGCGCGGTGAAAGCGGTACGGGAAAGGAACTCGTTGCCAAGGCGATCCATTTCATGAGCCCACGGGCAAAGGGTCCGTTCATCAAATTCAACTGTGCGTCCATTCCTGAAGGCCTCCTGGAGTCAGAGCTGTTCGGCCATGAGAAGGGGTCCTTCACGGGTGCCATGGCGATGCGCAAAGGCAGATTCGAGCTCGCCCACGGCGGAACGATTTTCCTGGACGAGATCGGAGACCTGCCGATAGCACTTCAGCCCAAGATATTGCGGGTGCTCCAGGAAAAGGAGTTCGAGCGTGTCGGCGGCGAAAAAACGATCAAGGTGGATGCCCGGCTCGTCGCGGCTACGAGCAGAAACCTTGAGGATCTGGTAAAGGATGGCAGATTCAGGGAAGACCTCTACTACCGCCTGAATGTCGTGCCGATCTACCTGCCGCCGCTCCGCGATCGAAGGGAGGACATACCCGTGCTCCAGGAATTCTTTCTCAATAAATACAACAAGGAAAACGGCAAGTCTGTCCATATCGCCCCTGACGTGCTGAACGTCTTCATGAACTATGACTGGCCGGGCAACGTGCGTGAACTGGAGAACACGGTCGAGCGTGTTGTGGTCATGTGCCATGGCAAGACCGCAACCAGAACGGACCTTCCGATCAATATACGTGATCATTCATTCAAGGCAAAGTTCGCCGCCCAGCTGAAGGACGCCCTTCCCTCCACCATTGAGGACATTGAGAAGACTAAGCTCATCGAGGCCCTGACACGCACCGGCTGGAACCAGGCAAAGGCAGCCCGTATCCTCGGCATCACGCCCCGCCAGATCGGCTACAAGATCAAAAAGTACGACCTCAAGCAGCCCTGAATAAAGCCGCAAAACCATCGAAGGCTCTTCAGCGCGTTCTCTCTGCCGGGCCGGCCGTGGCCCTCTTGTCAGAACCAAACCTGTAAAAAATAATCGGAAGAATAAACAGCTTTTCCCTGAACGTACTTCCCGCAGGCAAATACCCTAAAGCTAAAGCTTGACAACAATATTGCTCCGTGATAGGAGATAAGCAAGAACGAATATCGACAAAGCCAAACCCTCCCTGAAAAGGGGCGGAAGAAGGGGAATATTACTATCATGATGGCCGAACTGCCGAAGAATCTTATTTCGGATAGTTCGGCTTTTTTATTATGCGATGGGTGAAGGGGGGGTGAAAGACCGGCTTTAATCTGCTTTGCCAGTTCTCAGTGCGGTCTTCTGATTCGGCTGATGCGTCACGAAGGCCATAGACAGCATTGGTAATGATCGTAAAAGGAGGGAAACGTCATGAAAGCGGCATTGGTATTATTCTTGGCAGTGGTTGCGGTATGCGCACTGGTCCCCGGACCGGTCTCAGCGCAGCTTGTACTGTACGATAATTTTGAGGCCAAGGTTCTTGATCCTAGCAAGTGGACAGCGAGTGAATCCTCAGCTGATGGCATAGATATTCTTGAATCTGCAAGAATGATCAACACCGAACTCGTTTACGGATTCAAGGGCCTTGAAATCCTCAACCGGAGTTATGCTAACACTGAGTCTGATACCGGGCGGTTAGGTTCCTACGATAGAGTCCTGTTTACCGATGGAAGTCATATCATGACTATTCAAGCGAAAGTCGTCGTGAATAAATTTCAGGCAACGACATGCTCTACAAACCCAGGTGCCACTGAACCGCGAGCGCGTATCGGGGGAATGTTTTTCAATATTGGCACCGCCATCCCGGAGGACAACACGAACGACATATTCGCCTTTATTGCAATAGGACGGCCCACTGACTCTTCTGAGCCGGCTAATGTACTCAATGTCTACGGCATCGTTTCGCTCTGTAACAATGCTAACTGTAGTGTTACCACCCAAATCCACAAGGAGGACATGGGCACGGTGAATAAGAAGAAGGTCAAGGTGGGCGTATCCTGGGACCCTTCTAATAACCAGTTTCTCTTTCAGAAGGGTAGGACTACCCAGATATGGAACAATATAGCACCTGTCGGAGGCCCTCCAGGGACACCCCGTGGCGGGAATAAGCGCATAGAAATCAATCATCTGATTCCCAACTGTGCGACCAGTCCACGACCCATGTCATACATGGATGCCTTTTTCGACGATATCAAGATAGAAACGTTGCCTTAAGGGCAGAGCAGGGGATTGTCTCCCCTCTATCGCGTCTGCTGAACAGATTGTCGTATATTGGTTACCGCAACGGACAGGGGGCTGGTCTTCCAGTCCCTAAGTATGTCCGTAGAGCTCGCAGTCCGAAGGAGGACGATATGCTGGGCTCTGTCATAAGTATCTATTGGCGGTGCGCGAACAAACAGCGAAGGGATTCGTGTTGCACATATCAAGCTGCTTTGGAGGATAGTCAATAATGAAAACATACATTATCCTGGCGGGACTGCTAATCTGTTTTCTTTTTACCACAGCGACTGCAGAGATCGATGAAGACATCCGTATCCACAAGAGCTGCAAGATCTGCGGCATGAGCAGAGAGACCTTCGCCCAGTCGCGGATGCTTATTGAATATGATCCCGAACATATTGCCGGGACCTGCAGCATCCGTTGCGCTGCCCTGGATATGTCACTGAATATGGGAAGGGTGCCGAAGTCCATTCAGGTGGGCAACGTTACCGACGGGCATCTCATTGACGCGGAAAAGGCCTCCTGGGTGATCGGCGGCAGAAAGGAAGGTGTCATGTCCGCACGGGGTAAATGGGCATTCCGGGACAAGGCCGCTGCTGAGAAATTCATGGCAACGAACAAAGGGAAATCCGGTACGTTCCAGGACGCACTGAAGGCGGCGTTTACAGACCTCTATACCGACCTGAAGCTGTTCTGGGACAGCATGAAGAATAACGGACAATAGAAAAAAGTGCCCTTCCATTACAAAGACGCAATGGTACCGCCTTCCTGAACACCGCACCAATTTCTGTTGTCTGAACCTGTTGTTTTCCGCTTCTACTCAACGCTTTCGGAAGGCGAGCGTCGGCCGTTCATTCTCTATTACGTAGACGCGAAAGACTCGTGAGTCGAGATATGAGCACACTCGGGATGAGACATTCAGCCTAGGCATCGTGTTTCAAACGCGCAAATACAGGAACAATCATTGCAACAATTACAATGAGCCCTACGATATTTACAAAAGAAATTACCGAAGGAGCAAGGAACCATTAAGGGAATATCTCCCGAAGGAGGTCATACGTAAGACCTCACATCGTGCAATTCCCGCACCAGAAGTAGGCGCCTTAAGCGAGCGGAGCGCCTCGGGAATCCTTCTGGAATACAAAGAAAGATTCCGGATCGATCCCGGATCAAGCCTGGACAGGCGCCGGAATGAATGCGTTATATCATCAGGTGGCCTTGCCCGTGACCGCATGAGTAAATTAATCCATAGACACTATGGACAGGTAACAAATAAGCTCAAACAGACATTACGAAAGGCTTCTCTTGTACATCTCACATCCTTTCCATCTCGCACATCCTTTCCATCTCGCACATCCCTTGCAAGAACAGAATTTTGTGGTAGGAT
>QKDO01000027.1 GCA_003252075.1 Nitrospirota bacterium | reverse complement strand
TACTTTCCAGATCTATGGAGCTTTAGCGCCGCAGTAAATACCCCGAGGGATTTTAACACATTCTCCATAAGCACCACGGGAAACTGTAGCACATGACATTGGATCATCGCATGGGAAGATTTGAGTTTTTCTTGGGGAGTGAGCCCATGCACGGCAATACCGTAACTGGGGCGATAGCAGTTCCAGGTATCCTGCCATTGCTGGGCCTTCATAAGGAACTGAGCGGTTGACCTGCAGCGCTCAGCATGAATCATAAGGAAATACTCATCGTCTGCCTTATGGGAGTTTTCCACAATGGCCTGCAGATGCTTTGCACCGGGGGGTATGGGGTCGAGCGAGGCGTCGAACCAGGAGAGGTACTCATTGCACAGTTCAAGCTTGCGCGGACTTCCTCCGCAGAACTCTGTGCCATTGTCCAGGCGAATACGGATTGACCCCGTGACATTATGCGCCCTGAGCCATAGCAGGACGAGGGACAGAAACATTGTGGCAAAGACAGCGTTCAGCTCATGGGAATAAGCGGTAAAACGGATACGTGTTGCCACATCGATGATATTCCACTCAAAGAGGGGCAGCTGATAGTGTTTGATATGGGCATAGACCTCGGCGGGCAAGGCGTCTTTGTCCAGAATGTGCTTGGTGTCTAATTGGAGTTCCTGAAAAGGCATAAGGGCTTCATAGTCGTACAGAGGTCTTCTGCGGGCATTGGCGGTCTTTCTGGTCTTTTTCTTCAGTCCATTGCTTCTGAGGATCGCCTTGACGGTATCCTCCGGGAATCTCAGGCTGAGCTTTTTCCGCAGATATCCCGCCAGCCTCCGGTACCGGAACCCTGTGCGTTTTGCCTCCCGCACGATCAGCTCCTCAAAGTGGCTTGCCGTCTTTGTCGGTGAATGAAGCGGTCGCCTGCTTTTGTCTTCAAGCTTCCCATCCCGTGCCCGACGTACTCGTACTGTAGGGCGGGAGACATTCAGAATCCTCGCTGTCTTGCTCACATCGCCACCTTGTTTCACCAACACCTTCCGTACAAGCCCCCGTGCTTTTTGGGGTGAAATTTCCCGCAGTTCATGGTATGTAATCATAGGCTGTCCCTCCATCCAGGAAGTTGCTTCGGTGTCCGCTGCCAACGAACCCCCAACTTCCTCAGTATAGCGAGGATGTGATAGATAGCCTCTGTCCTTTCTATAGCCTCCTCTTCCCTTGACCCATCCCCTCCCCCTGATTTCAATAACTGGAAAGTATGTCTATACCTATCTGAAGGAAAAACCATGTTGTCTCTTGACATGATGTTCATCTCAAGCTATAAGTGTACATAAAGGGAAAAGGGGGTGATGAGCATCTTATATCCTGTTGGGGGAAACAGGGTCTCTCGCGGTGTTCCAAAATATCAAGGGAAAAAGGAGGAGATATGCGTATTATTCTGTTGTTGTTGATCGCAACCTTTTTCGTGATGCCTCTCTCCAATGTTGAGGCACAAAAGGCAAAGACCATCGATGAGCTTGCAAAAATGTTCGATTCAAGTCCGTGTAAATCCTGCCATGCCGAAATCTATGCGCAGTGGGAGAAGTCTCATCATGCACGGCCGTTGATGGGAGTAAAAGGTGGGCTAATGCTCACTCCGCTTGCTCTCAAGAAAGGGGAAAAAGGGAGCACTGCTTTTTCTGAGGACGATCCCAAGAAAATGAAAATCGGCAACTTTCCTTGTTTCAAGTGTCACCTTCCACAGGCTGTTACGCATGCAGAAGACTCGGTCGCGGTCGAGTTGACAGAGGCATTGCTTGCCAAGGACTCGGAAAAAGTTGCTAAACTGCAGATTACCTGTATCGTGTGCCACAATGAAAAGGCGATCATTCACAAGCGGGAATTAGGCGGACCGGAAAAGGGAGTTCTGTACAGCGTAAAAGAGGTTACATCACATCCGGACGCTACATTCAAGACAGTCAAAAAGAGCGCTATCATGAACAACTCTGTTTACTGCGGGCAATGCCATGGACTCGGGCCGAATCTTGAATTTGACCAGGCATTTCAGTGCGCAAACCTCTATGGGAGCTATCTCCATAATTATGTTTCTGGAGGCGGCACCCAGTCGTGCCAGGAATGTCATATGAAGAAAGGCGACCATCTTATCGCGCCCAACTTTAACGATGAAAAGCAGACATCCGAACTCCTTGCCAGCGCGCTTTCTCTCCATGTTGAAACCCTTGGTTACGAGTGGCTGCGAAAGGCTAATGCGTATACGCCGAAGGTTATAGTTACCACGAAAATTACTTCTAATGCGGGCCACCGCATCCCTGATGGTTGACCATCGCACAACCGAGTGGTCCTGGAAGTGACCGCAAAGACAGCAGAGGGCAAAGAGATCGGTAAAGAAGAAAGACATTATCATCCTCAGGCAACGAACTGTCGCGATACAAAGGAGAAATATGGCGCGCAGTGGAAAGTTGCGAATATTCGGGACACAAGTATCCAGCCGCATCAGGCAAAAAAAGAAACATTTGAGTTTGATCTCCCTGAGGGGGTACGGACAGCGGACATAACCGTTAATCTCTTCTATGAGGCGGTAAATCCAGACAACAAGTACCCGATTCACACAATAACAAGGGAGGTATCTCTCGACAAGGAGTAATTGCGCATGTATTGATAGGCTATGCCTTTATTCAAGAAGGCATAGCCTCTTTTCATTTTGTCAGAAAATCAGACAAACGTGCAAACTCTTGGATGCTCAAGGTCTCGGGCCTTCTCTGCGGGTCAATCCCGGCAACGGTCAATACGCTCTTGATATCCTGACCCAATGGTTTAAGGGAGTTCGACAGGGTCTTTCTCCGCTGAGAGAAAGCCGTGCGAATTATGCTGAAGAAGAGTTTCTCGTCCCTCACGGATACTGGCGGCTTGCTGCGTATGATCATATGGACAACGGCAGAATCAACCTTTGGTACAGGTCTAAAGACTTCTTTGGGTATGATGAACTTAAGTTCGGACTCTGCATGATACTGCGTGCTGATGGAAAGTACCCCGTAATCCTTGCTGCCAGGTGTAGCTACGATTCTCTGGGCAACCTCTTTCTGTATTGTCAGGGTCATGCTTTTGAGATTCTGTTTTGCATCGAGCAGCCTGAAAATGATGGGGGTGGTTATATAGTAAGGAATGTTGGCTACGACCTTGAACACATCAAGAGCCTCGAATGGGTAGTGCAGAACATCTCCGTGAACAATCTCCACATTTCTGTAGGCGATAAAATCACCCGCGAGCCTTTGATAGAGTTCGTGGTCAAGCTCGATAGCAATAAGATGTCTTACCCGTTCTGCGAGCATACGGGTCAAGCGTCCCGGGCCAGGCCCTATCTCGACGATGGTATCCTCGGCTGATAGATCGGCTGCGGAGATTATCCTGGTGAGTATCGACGGATCAGAGAGGAAATTCTGGCCAAGATGTTTTTTCGGCATTCAGATCTGCAGCCTTACAGCAAGCCGTATTGCTTCGATCATGCTTGAGGGGCTGGCGATGCCTTTCCATGCAATATCATAGGCAGTGCCGTGGTCAGGAGATGTCCTGATGATCGGCAGACCGACAGTCACATTCACCCCGGTATCAAAGCAGATCATCTTCAAGGGGATTAGTCCCTGATCATGGTACATGCAGACAATGATATCAACCTCGCCCTTATATGCCTTATGGAATATAGTATCTGGAGGGTAGGGTCCGCTGACCGGAAGTCCCTGCCGCTGCGCATCCTCGACAGCAGGCGATATGGCTTCGATTTCTTCACGGCCGAAAATTCCTGTCTCGCCGGCATGAGGGTTCAGTCCGGCCACAGCAATGTCAGGGTCTTTCAACTCCAGCATATCACAGGCTTTTTTCGCGAGAAGGATTGTCTTAAGGACAGACGCTTTCGTGATCAGAGCGGGCACATTCCGTAAGGCAGTATGTATGGTCACGAGGATCACCCGAAGCGGACCGCCGGTGAGCATCATCGCATATTCTGTTGTCCTGGTCAGTTCGGCGAGCATTTCCGTATGTCCCGGCCACTTCAATCCTGCTGCCTTGAACGCTTCTTTTGAGATCGGAGCGGTGACGACTGCATCGACCTGTTTGTTCAAGGCGAGCTCAACAGCTTTTTTTATGCAGGCAGCAGATGCTTTCCCTCCCTCCGCAGATGCCCCCTGTCGGCGGAAGTCTCTGATCGAGCCAATATCCATGATATTTACTGTCCCAGGGGAAGGGTCGACCATTGCGACTGATGTGATCACGTTTGGCCTGAAAAACTGTCCCGCAAGCCCGAATGACTCCTCAAGAATGTCGCGAGAGCCAATGACGACCGGTCGGCAGATTTTCTGGATCTCCGAATTGGACACAGCGCGTGCAATGATTTCAGGCCCAATGCCTGCAGGGTCGCCCATAGTAATTGCAATGTTTTTCATTCTCCTATGATTTTTACCAGGACCCGTTTCTTTCGCCTGCCGTCGAATTCCCCGTAGAAGATCTGTTCCCAGGAACCGAAGTCGAGTTTACCCTTAGTAATGGCAATAACTGCTTCCCTGCCCATGATCTGACGTTTCAAGTGACCATCCGCATTATCTTCGCCCGTATTGTGTTGGTACTGCGAAACAGGCGCATGGGGGGCAAGCCTTTCGAGCCACGCGTCAAAGTCATGATGAAGCCCTGATTCATCGTCATTAATGAAGATCGAGGCTGTTATATGCATGGCATTCACCAGCATCAGTCCCTCTTGTATGCCGCTTTCTCGCAGGCATTCCTCTGCCTTCGCCGTGATATTGATAAAGGCCCTGCGTGCAGGTATGTCGAACCAGAGTTCTTTTCTAAAGCTTTTCATGGCTTACATCATAGCAACTCGCCGGGGTTACTACAAGGCTGCTTGTTATTCCCTTGTTTTCACTTACGGGCTATACTATCAGCATGACGCAAAGACGTTATTTGAGGGTCGGTGACAGGGTTGCGCATCTCCGTTATCCGCAATGGGGAGAGGGAGAGGTGGTTGAAGAGCAGCACTCCACGCTGGCCGGGGGCTTCTGCATGGTAAGGATACTTTTCGATGATGAGATTGAAAGGTCATTCATTAATGATCTCGAGAACGACTGTTGCTGTTACTTCGCCGGCATCCGCATTATTTAATTTCCTTAAGAAGAAAGTTAAGTAATCTCTATAACACATTATTCTTAAAGAAAAATATTGACTTTTTATAATTCTAATGGTTAAATCATCCTATGAGATCCACTTTTAGCCGTTTGAGAGAGGAGAGGAGACTATCGGTTCTGGTCGTGGATGATGTTCGACCGAACCTTGAACTTATGGAGGCAGTATTTCTGAAAGCTGGGCTGGAGGTCCATGCTGCCATAGGTGCCGACGATGCTTTAGATATCTATGCAAATCATCAGATCGATATAGCCATCCTTGATGTCATGATGCCGGGTATTAATGGCTTTGAACTCTGTAGAAGGCTGAAGAACTTTTCCGAAAAGGAATACATCCCTGTTATTCTGGTGACAGCACTGAGTGATAAGAAGAACAGGCTGGCCGGTCTTGAGGCGGGTGCTGATGACTTTATCAGCAAGCCCTTTGACACGCAGGAACTGATAACAAAAATACGGTCTCTCCTGAAACTGAAGGAGCTTCACGATCAGCTTGACCATTCTGAAAGCATTATTTTCAGTCTGGTAATCACCATGGAGGCGCGGGACCATTACACTAAAGGGCATTCTACCAGGGTCGGTGACCTTGCCCATGAGTTCGGTTCGTTCCTCGGCTTCCCGTGTAAGGATCTGGAGGTGTTGAAAAAAGCAGGGATACTCCATGATATCGGCAAGATAGGCCTGAGCGAAGCAATACTCAAGAAGCCAGATGCCCTTCTAACGAACGAATTGGAGGAGATCAGAAGGCATCCCGCTCTCGGAGAAGAGATATGTAAACCCCTCAAGTCTCTGAAGGATATTCTTCCCGGCATCAGACATCATCACGAACGATGGGACGGAAGCGGATTCCCAGACAACCTCTCCGGGGATGCTATTCCCCTTATCGCGAGGATACTCGCCATTCTTGATACGTTTGATGCAATGGTATCGGTTCGTCCTTATCGGGGCAACCGGTCGATAGAGCAGGCCGTTTGGTCAATGGAAAAAGAGTGCTTTTCCGGGCAATGGGACCCGGAACTGACAGGGATATTCATTCGGATGATGCAGCTTATGTCAAAGGGAAGTTACAGCTATGCTTAAGATCGCCATCGCTGGTGGCGGCATAGGTGGAAGTGCGCTCATATCCCTGCTCAGGGGCGATGCGAATACGGCGCTCGTCGGCATATATGAAAAGAAACATGATGCTCCGGGAGTCGTTCTTGCCAGAAAATGGAACATCCCCGTTTTTGTCATGATCGAAGACCTTGCCAAGGTGATGCCTGATGTTGTCATCAATGTGACCGGAGAGGCAGAGATCAGCAATAAGATCCGGGAAGCATTTCAGCAGAAGATAGAGGTCATTGAAGGCGTTGGTGCACGCTTCCTCTGGGAGATTATTGAAAAGCAGAAACGGGCGAAGATAGAGAGTATCAAAACAACAGCAGACCAGAAGATTCTTTATCAACTCGCAACCAGACTTTCCTCTGCAGACTCTCTCGAGAGCTTTTTCGAAATGCTGCTCGTAAAAACACGTGAGATTGCAGACGCTCCTGCAGGTTGTATTGCGGCATACAGCGGAAGACAGATGAAGATGCTTGCGGCAAAGGGGCTGAGCAAGAAATTTATCGAAAACAGGGCGTGGAGTTCCCTTCCTGAGGAGATTGCCGACAGGATGTTCCGCAAGGGAGAATTCGGCGAACTTCCGGATATCTCGAAGGCCGCGAACCTCAACAACGCTGCAATTATGAGTGAAAAGATCAAGTCAGTGCTTGCCTGCCCCGTTCTTTTACGAGGAGAAGTTGCCGGTGCCCTCTATCTCTACGATTTCAAGCCAAGGCAGTTCTCGGAGCGGCAGAAGACTTCCCTCACCCTGGCTACGGGTATCATCGGTTTGACCATGGACCATTTTTCCCTCCTGAGAGGGGTAGACGAATACAAACAGAAGTTTGCCGGGCTTGCAGGCGCCTCCCATGACCTCCTGCTCATTGCTGACGCCAATGGCCTTGTCATTACCTGTAATGATGAGGCTGCTGAGGTTCTCGGCTATTCAAGGAACGATATCGTCGGCAAGACCATTATGTCGCTTATCAGGAGCAGCGATGGGGGAGAGTCCTTACAAAAAGAGCTTGCAAAGCGTGCGAGTCTTAAAGGATATGCTACTGCTGTTGTTGATTCCCGCGGTAGTGAGATCGAGGTGAATCTCAATTCCGTGGTTCTCAAGGACAGCCTGCAGAACCGGTACGGCACGATTTTTGTCATGCGTAGCCTCAAGGAGGAAAATGAGCTGCGGAGTGCGCTCGACAAGAAGACAATCGAGCTTGAAGAGTTAACCCGGACACTTGAACAGAAGGTACTGGAAAGAACAGAGGAACTCGAGCGTTCGAATAGGGAGCTTGAGCGACTGAACCAGATTAAAAGCAGGTTTGTTTCGAACACCAGCCACGAATTGAGAACCCCGTTGAACTCGATACTCGGATTTTCCGATGTGTTGCTCGAAAAGAGCTTCGGGCCGCTGAACGACAGTCAGGAGCGCTACGTAAAGAACATTAACGCAGCAGGAAGGCACCTTCTTGAACTGATCAACAATGTCCTTGATATCGCAAAGATCGAGGCCGGCAAGTTTGAGATCGTCTATGAAACATTCCTGGCGGCAGATTTTCTTGATGAAGTGATATCAATCATGATGCCGCTTGCCGAAAAAAAGTCTATTGAAATCTCCTCTCAGATAGAGTCTGATATCGATTTCATCACCGCAGACAGGGTAAAAATCAAGCAGATCCTCTATAACCTGCTATCGAATGCTATCAAGTTCACACCGGAAGGCGGGAAGGTAGGCGTTGAAGTGGCGTATGATGACACAGCCGGATACTCTGCGGGTCAGTCTCCTGGCAAGGTCGAACTGCTGAAGTTTTCCGTTTGGGATACCGGCGTGGGTATCGGACCGGGTGACAAGGAGAGGATCTTTGATGAGTTCGAGCAGGCTGACACCACGCTTTCTCGGGAATACGGCGGCGCAGGGCTGGGGCTCGCACTATCGAAGAAGCTTGTTGAACTTCATGGCGGCACCATTTCGGTTGAAAGCAGCCTCGGCAAGGGCAGCATATTCACATTTACTGTACCGGTAACGTCGCCGGTTGAGCCTGTTCAGCCTGAAGAGCCTGAGGCCATTGGACTTTCCTTCCCCTGGATGAAAGAGGAGGCCCCCTTAATCCTCGTAGTTGAGGATGATCTCGATACGGCAGAACTCCTTACCCTCCACCTCACCCAGTCAGGTTACAAGGTGGCACACGCATATAATGGTGAGGAGGCGATCGAGAGGGCACGAACGATGAGACCATTTGCGATCACCCTCGATGTCATGCTTCCGAAAAAGGACGGGTGGGAAGTGCTTCAGACGCTCAAGAGCGATCCCCTGACTTCCGACATCCCGATCATCATTCATTCGATCATTGACAACAAAGAGCTTGCCTTTGCACTTGGGGCGACAGATTATCTTATGAAGCCTCTGGACAAGTCGGCGCTCCTGGCTAAACTGGATGAACTAAATATCTCCAAGGGTAAGATCGTGCTTCCTTCATCGATTCTGATCATCGAGGAGGAGGAAATTATCACCAACTCTTTTAAAGAGATCTTCGAACCACAGGGGTACCTTATCTATACGGCTTCAGAGGGGAAAAGGGGCATTGACCTTGCTGCCACCCTTAGGCCGAGCCTTATCCTCATGGACTTCAGCCTTTCTGATATGCTGAGCTTTGATGTAATACAGGAACTGAAGGCGAATCCCTATACCAAAAACATTCCGATATTTATCCTAACGGAGAGGGATATTTCGGTTGAGGACAGGATGTCGCTCATGGGGAAGATCGAACGTATTGTCAGAAAGCATGCCTTTGACACCAAAGAAATGATAGATCACATCAAAGAGCTTGAGGTCCTCTATCCCAAGAGAGCCGGACTTATCGATGAACTGACCGGTGTCTTCAGTCACCGGTACTTTCAGATACGGCTCGCGCAGGAAGTCGAGCGGGCAACGCGCTACAAGCTGCCGCTCAATCTGCTCCTCCTTGATATCGACTACTTCGGCAACTATGTCGAAAATAACGGTGAATATCACGGTAATATTGTTCTGAAAAAAGTGTCGGAACTGTTGCGGAAGAACATCCGTGGTTCAGATGTAGTTGTTCGTTATGGCGGCGATGCTTTTGCGGTCATTCTCCCGAACACGGTCATCTCGGCAGGACTGTCACTCAGCAACAGATTCACCGCGATCATCAGGAACTATCCGTTCCAGAATGAAGAAGGACAGCCGAAGGGCAAGATCACCGCAAGTGTCGGTATAGTATTCCTTGACGGCCAGACGACCGAAGATCTGATGCTCTGCGCTGAGAGGGCCCTGGCGAATGCCATTAAAAAGGGAGGGGACCGGGTAGAGGTCTATTCGAGTGAGCAGTATGAAGCAGAGCAGGTCGGACCATAGTGAATACTATGACAGTCTCAAGAGCCCGATAGGCGCTCTCTATCTCATTTTTGCGCAATCGGCGCTTATCGGCATAATCTTCGAAAAACCTTCCGGTATAACCCCGCGGCAGACGAAGGTCAGCATACGGGCGAAGAAGGAGCTCGAAGAATACTTTACAGCCGGAAGGACAGAGTTTATGGTGAAGACCAGCTTTGTCGAAGGAACCGAGTTTGAGAGAGAGGTCTGGGAGACCCTGAGGGGGGTGCACTACGGAGAAACGAAAACCTATAAGTGGATCGCAGAGAGAATCGGCAAACCCCATGCCTTTCGCGCGGTCGGCAACGCCCTCGGGAAAAATCCCATCCCGATTATATTTCCCTGCCACAGGATAATTGAGTCCGACGGTTCCATCGGCGGATACTCCTCCGGCATCGATATCAAGCGGCGGCTCCTCGAGATCGAGTACTACACCAAGCTGTCGAAGACTTGAGGGGGTTGGTGGCGGTGCAGGGATTTGAACCCCGGACACTGCGAATATGAGTCGCATGCTCTACCAACTGAGCTACACCGCCGTTCAATGCCATAAAAGGAAAGCAGTATACCCGATAGTTTAAAGTCAACAGAAAAAATATTCAATAATTCAGGAACCGCATTATACCAAAATCAGATCGACTAATAAAAGAGAGTGAAACGCCGGGTCCGGACATTGATCAGGACACCCGCTGAAATGAAGTTTGAAAGCAGGGCTGTTCCTCCATAGCTCATGAATGGAAGGGGGATACCGACAACCGGCATGATACCGAGGGTCATGCCGACATTCACAAAGAAGTAGATGCTGAACATGAAGGTGATGCCGAGCGCGAGAAACCTGCCGAATTCATCTTTTGCCTTCCGGGCGGTATCAAGCCCCCGCAGTATAAGGACAAAGTATAGAAAGAGCAATAATAGAGAGCCCATGAACCCCCTTTCCTCGGCAAATACGGCAAAGATAAAGTCCGTGTGTTTCTCGGGAAGGAATCTGAACGGGCCTTGCGTACCTTTTAAAAATCCCTTCCCGGCAAATTCACCCGAACCAATAGCAATCTTTGACTGGTTGATATGGTATCCGATCCCCGAAGGGTCGGCCTCAGGATCAATGAATGCAATAATACGATTCTTCTGATAATCTTTCAGTCCAGTCCACAGGATATTGCCGATAAAGGGGAGAGAGACCATGCCAACGATCAGCAGGGTGATCAGAAGCTTTTTCTGAAGGCCATGAGCGAGTGAAATCGAAATGAATAACAGAAGAATGACGACTGCCGTGCCGAGGTCCGGTTGCTTAAAAAGGAGCACAAACGGGACCAATACGACGATCAGAAAGACCCGAAACAGGGCAAACGTGTTAAGCAATTCCCGCCTGAGGCTATAGTAGCCTGCAAGCATAATGATAAAAATGAGCTTAAAAAATTCAGAGGGCTGAAACGAGAAGAAGCCTATGCCGATCCATCTCTGGGCGCCCATGCCGGTTCTTCCGGAGATGAGCACAAAAAAGAGCAGCAGAACACCGGTGATATAGAGCACCGGTGCTATTCTGGCAAGCCAGATGTAATCGAAACTGACAATGATAATAAGTGCGCAGATGCTGATAAGCAGCCAAACGACCTGTTTGATATAGAACGTAGCCTGCGGCGCATCTCCCGGCTGGCGCGTTGCGCTGAATATAGTCAAGATCCCGATGAAGGATATTGCTATGATGACAGAGAACGTGATCCAGTCAAAATTGCGGATAAGCCTCCTGTCAATATTGAACATTGACTAACTCCTTCTTCTTGTCCAAAGGCAGGAGGTAAGCCTCGATAGCCTTTTTGGCAATGGGAGCAGCAGCGCTTCCCCCGTGACCCCCATGTTCAACAAAGACGGCGAGAGCTATCTCCGGCTTTTCAACGGGGGCAAAGGAGACGAACCATGCATGGTCACGGAATTTTTCGGCAAGATACTTGGAGTCCTTCCTGATGCCAACGACCTGAGCAGTCCCAGTTTTGCCTGCTATGGTAGCTATGAAGGAACGCGCTGCAGCCCCGGTTCCGCCGGGTTCGTTCACGACCCCTTTTAATGCATCTCTTACAATCTCAAAAGTCTCAGGCCTGATATCCACCTTTCTTACCAGCACGGAAGAATCGTCTCTGAGGAGAATCGGCCGGTATACCCGCCCGCTGTTCGCAATAGCACTCATCATGACCGCCAGCTGAATCGGTGTCGTGGATACATAGCCCTGACCAATGGAATTTATGAACGTTTCGCCCAGGAACCATTGGGTTTTTTTTGTCTCAAGTTTCCAGCGGGAGTTGGGCATGAGGCCTTTCTTCTCGTTGCCCAGCGGGATGCCGGTCTCCGAGCCTAACCCAAATTTTTCAGCGTACTCAGCCACCTTGTCAAATCCGACACGTTTGCCGGTCTCATAGAAAAAGACATCACAGGATTCAACCAGGGCCCGATGGATGGATAGGACGTTGTGTCCTTTTTTTTGCCAGCATCCAAATCGCCACTTTCCGTAGCTCAGCCCCCCTTTGCAGTCAAACTTCGTGCCGGTATCAATAGCCCCTTCCTCGAGAGCTGCTATTGCGGTCATGATTTTGAAGGTCGAGCCGGGAGGGTATTGACTCTGGATCGCCCGGTTCAGCATCGGTAGTTTCTTGTCCTCCATAAGGGCCTGCCAGTCTTCTGAACTGACGCCTTTGGCAAACTTGTTCGGGTCAAAGGATGGCGAACTTAAAAGGCCAAGGACCTCGCCGGTTTCCGGCCTTAAGGCGACAAAAGCTCCTGCTCTGCCGTCAAATGCCTTCTCCGCCGCTTTCTGGACGGCGATGTCTACGCTCAGCACAAGGTCAGAACCCTTTATCGGCGGAGTTTCAGCAAGAAGCCGTATTTCCCGGCCAACGGCATCGACCTCTATAATCTTCTGACCTGCTGTTCCCCGAAGGGTCTTATCGTAAAGTTTTTCTGCGCCCCATTGCCCGATAAAAGCCTCGGAAGGGACATCCTTGAAGCTCGGGTCCCGGGATTGTTGCGGGTTGAGCTTACCAAGGTAGCCAACCAGATGTGAGCCTACACTACCATAGATATATTCCCTGCTCGTTTCCACCTCTATCAAAAGACCCGGGAAATCGGAGCGCCGGGCTTCTATGTAGCTTACTTCACTGAATGTCAGCCCCTCCTTTATCCGCACAGGGGTGAATGGGCTTGCGGCCTTCCGGGTGATTCTGTCATAGAGATCGGCCACAGGAATGTCGAACAGCTGGGCAAGATCCGAGATGCTGTTCTGATTGAATTCCTGGGGTATGATTGAGGCACAGAAATACGGTGTATTCTTGACAAGGGGAAGGTTGTTTCTGTCAAAGATGATGCCTCGTGGCGCTGGCACACCGATGACCCTGAGACGGTTTGTTTCGGATGCCCTCCGCATCTCACTGCCCTGCAGTATCTGGAGCTGCCATAATCGGAGGAGGATTATCAGGAATCCCAAGATGATGACGAAACCGCTGATGGCGATTTTTTCGGTATTTGACTGTTCAGTCTGCATGAGGGGGCCGTATAAACATGCCGGCAGCAGCATTAATCAATGACTGCATGATAGCAATGCGCAGCGCTGACGACGGGCTGGTCGGGGGTCTATCAAATATGCCGAGCGTGGAAAAGACGACCGTATTATCAATCATAGTGAGCAAGAACGCACCCAGGATGCCAAAGAGCGGTGTCCAGATAAAAAAACCTCCGGAAAGGAAGAAGGAGGGAAAAAAGCCGGCAAGTGCTTTGCCCAGCATGTTAGGTCCTATGATTGAGGCGGAAAGGCTGTCCTCAACGCCGCCAATGATGAGGCCGGCAATCATTCCTCTCGTCTCCCCGTATTTCATGCCGGCATAGTATGCAAGCAGAACCGAGACATTCGGAACGATCGAGATGAGAGAGATCTTTGCCTGGAGCAAAAAGGCAAGAACTACGGCTAATGCCCATGCCACATACATCATCTGATGATGAGGACTTCTTCTATCCGTGAATTGTCAGCAAAGGGAATGACCTCAATATTCTGAAAGTAGCCGGTACCCTGACGGTCGACCTTTGAGACATATCCTATGGGTATGCCCGGAGGGAATAAACGATCAAGTCCTGACGTTATGACGACCTCTCCGGTCTTAATCTCCTCTTCAGGGGGGATGTATTTTAAGACGGTCTTGGTTGTGCCTGTCCCGGACAGTACTCCTTCTTTTCTGCTCTCCTGCATCCTGACCGAGGCCGAGAAGTTAATATCTGTGACAAGGAGCAGGCTTGCGTACGACGGTGAAACATTGAAGATCTTTCCTGCCAGTCCTTTCGGCGTGATCGCGACAGCATCTTTTACGATGCCGTCTTGAAGACCTTTGTCGATAATGAAGGTTTGTGACCAGTAATTTGCTCCCCGTCCAATTATGCGCGCAGCAGTAATGGCTTCTTTCCAGGTATCACGCAGCTTCAAGAGGTCCCTGAGCCTTTTGTTTTCGAAAAGCGCATTCTGATATCTCGTCTGTTCAAGGAGGAGTTCGTCGATCTGCTTGCGTAGCGACCGGTTTTCCTCATTCCTGAGGGCGATCTCCTTGAACGGCCGCGTAATTGCAGCGGTTGTCGATGTTATTGCCGAAGACATGCTGTTAATCAGCCACGCAAGAGGAGAACTTGTCAGGGAATGTCCCTTCCTGCCTTGGTAGGTCATGACGGAAAAGAGAATGACTATAACAAGGAGAAAAAAAATGGTCCTCTTTTTGAGCATCCCAATGACTAGGTGATAGCGACTCTTCTGAGCAGTTCGAGCTCATCCAGCATTTTGCCGACACCCTGCACGACAGCCTTCAAGGGATTTTCTGCAACGATAACCGGAAGGTTCGTCTCCTGCTTAATAAGCAAGTCAAGGCCTCTGAGAAGTGCTCCCCCACCGGCAAGCACAATCCCCCTGTCAACGATGTCTGCAGCAAGCTCAGGCGGTGTGTTCTCCAAGGCGACCCGAATCGTATCGAGAATGATGTTGACCGGTTCAGACAGGGCCTCGCGGATTTCATCCTCATTAATGGTAATTGTCTTGGGGATGCCGGAAATCAGGTCCCTGCCCTTGATATCCATGGCCCTCTTTTCCTGGCCGTCAGAGCTGTAGGCCGAGCCAAGGTCTATCTTGATCTGCTCGGATGTCGCATCGCCGATCATGAGATTGTACCTTCGTTTTATATATGCCATGATCGCCTCATCCATCTTGTCTCCGCCAACGCGGACAGCTTTGCTGTATACGACACCGTCAAGTGAGATCACAGCAACATCGGTTGTCCCACCGCCGACGTCAACAATCATATTGCCTGAGGGTTCCCCAACAGGGAGGCCGACCCCGATAGCGGCAGCCATAGGTTCCTCGATGAGGTAGACCTCGCGCGCGCCTGAGGCCTCTGCCGCATCTTTCACCGCCCTTTGTTCGACTTGGGTGATTCCCGAAGGCACGCCGATAATGACTCGCGGAGAAACAAAGCTCCGGCGGTTATGCACTTTCTTGATAAAATACTTCAACATTTCGCCGGTCGCATCGAAGTCTGCGATGACGCCGTCTTTCATCGGCCTGATTGCCATGATATTGGCCGGTGTCTTACCGAGCATCCGTTTTGCTTCTACGCCGACTGCCACTGTTTTCTTATTGTCCTTTCGTATAACGACGACAGAAGGCTCGTCGCAGACAATGCCGCGTCCCTTCACATAAACGAGTGTGTTTGCTGTGCCGAGGTCTATTGCAAGATCATTTGAAAACAGTCCCAGTATATTATGGAATAACATGATGACTCCTCAATGTGGCGTCAGGTTTCTTCGATTACTGACGTCTTGGCGAATTCGTCGCCGAGACGTTTTCCCTCTTCACTTCCGAGGATTAGTACAAGCTCCAGCGCAGAAATAATAACTATAAATATCCATCCTATCCAGGGGATAAGCCAGAGAAGGTAACCTAAGGCAAAGGTGCTGTTCCTCAGGATCGAATCCCTGAACGTGCAGGGCTGCCGGGTTTCGGAAGAAACGACTTTAAGCTTGATCAGTTTCTTGCCAATGCTCCTTCCGTCAAACAATCCGTCGCTCAGGAGGAGATAGGCAAGACCTGCAAGAAACCCTGCTCTCGGTATTATTTCAACAACTGCTGCTATAAGAATAAAATCAAGAACTTTTGCTGCTGTTCTCAAAAGGAGCCCAGCACTTCTCGGTTCCTCGGACATTGGAAATACTAACAAAAGCCTTTCATGTTTTTCAATAATTAACATACAATATCACCTTGCCGCGGTACGTGAAACGGTAGAAGAGGCGGGGAGGACCAAAGTTACTTCCAAGCTTATCAAGGAGGCACATCATGAATATCGTGCTTGCAACGCGAAACAGTAAAAAGGCAGATGAGTTGACAAGAATGTTTGTCAGCTATCCCGTAGTTTTTCAGACACTGGATGCCTTTCCCGATTGCCCGGAGGTAATAGAGGACGGCAGGACCTTCAGGCAAAATGCAATAAAAAAAGCTGTTCAAGTAGCATGTTATACCGGTTGCCCTGCCCTCGCTGATGATTCGGGTCTCGAGGTTGAGTCCCTCGGCAGGGCCCCGGGCGTTTATTCTGCCCGCTATGCAGGGCGAGATGCCAATGACAGCCGCAATATGAAAAAAGTGCTTAAAGAGCTGAGAGATATTGATGACCCAAGAAGCAGAACGGCCCGTTTTGTGTGCTGCATTGCCCTAGCCCTTCCTGACGGAAGGAGCAAGACCTTTACCGGGGTCGTCAAGGGCACGATAGGAAAAAGACCAAAAGGATCTAACGGTTTCGGGTATGACCCCATATTCTACCCCCTGGGCCATGACCGTACGTTTGCCGAAATGGCTGATTCTGAAAAGGACGTTTTGAGCCACAGGGGAAGAGCAATGAAGAAACTCTATTCATATATAAAGCGGATGCTTGAGTAATTTAAAAGGGTAGCTCAAAGGTGTGCTGCGAAGATATCCTGCATAAAATAAGTAAATTTTATCTATGTATCAAAAATATGAATTTGACTAAAAAAAATGCGGGGCTATATAGTTATAGGGTTTCAACTAGTTCAAACCGCCGTCACTAATGTGTCTAAATCAACGGTTTTGGTTTTCCTGAGAGTAAATATAGGTAATACATGAGGAGGCTGCATGAGGTTGGTACTGCTCGGAGCGCCTGGCGCCGGTAAGGGAACACAGGCAAAAAAGATCATAGAGAAAAACGCTATCCCGCAGATATCTACAGGCGATCTGTTGAGGGCTGCTGTTGCAGCGGGGACAGCGCTTGGCAAGGAAGCAAAAGCGGTCATGGACAAGGGAGAACTTGTGCCTGACAGTGTTGTGCTCGGCATGGTTGAAGAAAGGCTTAAACAGGATGACTGCAAGAAAGGCTATATCCTGGACGGATTTCCGAGGAATACCAAGCAGGCAGAGGCCCTTGATATCATGCTCGGCAAGTTGAACATGTCGCTCACTGCTGCGCTTAGCGTAGATGTTCCTTTTGAGAGCCTTATGAAGAGGCTTACCGGCAGGAGAACATGCAAGGCCTGCGGTCAGATGTTCAATGTCTACTTCAATGCATCGAAAAAAGATAAGATCTGTGATAAATGCGGCGGAGAACTGTTCCAGAGGGACGACGACAAGGAAGAAACGATCAAGAAGCGTCTCGACGTCTATAGTGCCCAAACTGCACCGCTCATCGATTATTACGGAAAAAAGGGCATTCTGAAGGCGGTTGACGGCGGTTCCGGGACGATCGATGAGATATTTGTCAAGGTCTGTAAAGCCCTTGATCTGAAATAACCTTTGCATTAGCATATAAAACCTAAACAGGAGGAAGTACTATGTCTTTAATTAAACCACATGGTTCAGACGAACTAAATCCACTATTTGTATATGATACGGCTGCAAATGAAGCCCTGCAGAAAGAAGCGGAGAGGCTGCCTTCTATTGTTGTGAGTTCAGCTACTGCTGCTAACGCAGTTATGATGGGTGGTGGTTACTTCAACCCATTAACAGGCTACATGAATAAAGCTGATGCTCTGTCTGTTGCTACAGATATGAAAACAACATCTGGTTTGTTCTGGCCTACGCCAATTTTAAACCTGGTTAAAGGTGCAGGCTCAATCAAGGCGGGCGATCGCATTGCACTTAAAGATCCAAATATTGAAGGCAATCCCGTCCTTGCAGTTATGGATGTTGCCGCGGTTGAGGAATTCAGCGATGCAGAGATGGCGCTGATGTCTCAAAAAGTTTACCGTCCCAGGGCTGATGAAGCACATCCCGGTGTTGAAGCATTCAACGCTCAAGGTAAAGTCTGTCTTTCTGGTCCAATCAAAGTACTGAACTTCTCTTACTTCCAGAATGAATTTCCGGACACGTTCCGTACTGCGGTGGAAATTCGTAACGAAATTACTGAGCGCGGCTGGAAGAAGGTTGTTGCCTTCCAGACTCGTAACCCAATGCATCTGGCTCACGAAGAACTTTGCCACATGGCAATGAAGCGATTAGGTTGTGATGGTCTGGTTATTCACATGTTGCTTGGTAAACTGAAAAAGGGCGATATCCCGGCGCCTGTTCGTGATGCAGCGATTCGTAAAATGGTTGAGCTGTACTTCCCGCCCAACAGTGCAATGATTACTGGTTACGGCTTTGATATGCTGTATGCCGGTCCGCGCGAAGGTGTATTGCACGCTATATTCCGTCAAAACATGGGCGCAACTCACTTCATCGTTGGTCGCGACCATGCGGGTGTAGGTGACCACTATGGAGCATTTGATGCGCAAAAAATCTTTGACGACGAAGTACCTGCTGGTGCACTTAAAATTGAAATCTTCAAAGCTGACCACACTGCATACTCGAAGAAACTGAATAAGGTTGTGATGATGTGTGAAGCGCCTGATCATAAAAAAGAAGACTTTGTTCTGCTTTCAGGTACAAAGGTTCGTGAAATGTTAGGTAAGGGTATTGCACCACCCAAAGAATTCTCACGTCCTGAAGTGGCTGAGATTCTGATTAAGTATTATCAGAGTCTTGAAAAATAGATTCATGACCGAGAAGGTAGCGATCAAGACACATAAATGCTCAGAAGGTGCATAAATGACAGGAAGTGTCTGTGGCTGGTGCAGTTTCAGCAGAAGAGCACGGCACCAGCCACTCACCACTGATTGAGAGGGGGTGAAAGGTACTGTTCGCGTTTCATGCCTGATGTTTCAGGCAAACTATATGTTTAAATTTTTTACAGGAGGTTAGGGATATGCCAAGTTTTGTTATCACTGAGAAGTGCGACGGTTGCAAGGCGCAGGATAAGACTGCATGTCAGTATATCTGCCCTCATGATCTCATGGCCCTGGACAGGGAAAAGATGAAGGCGTATAATCAGGAGCCCGAGCAGTGCTGGGAGTGCTTCAACTGCGTAAAGATCTGCCCTCAGCAGGCGATCGAGACCAGAGGCTATTCGGACTTCGTTCCGCTGGGTTCCAGCAACATCCCTATGAGGGGTACTGACTCCATCATGTGGACGATTAAATTCAGGAACGGTATCCTGAAGCGATTCAAGTTCCCTATCCGGACAACCGCTGAAGGTTCTGTTGATCCCTATGCAGGAAAGCCAACACCGGATTTTGCGAACCTTAAGAAGCCCGGGTTCTTCAACGGGCCGGCAAGAACAGAATAGGAGGCTATATACATGGAAAAAGAAACTTGTACGTTTTCATTTTGTCAGAAGCCCCCAGTGACCGAAGTTGAATGCGATCTCCTGATCATGGGCGGAGGCATGGCTGGATGCGGCGCAGCTTTTGAGGCATGCCGCTGGGCAAACGAGAAGGGCATGAAGGTCGTTATGGTTGACAAGGCCGCAACGGACAGAAGCGGCGCGGTTGCAATGGGCCTGTCAGCTATCAATACTTACGTAGGTGAGAACAAGGTTGCTGATTATGTCAAGTATGTCAGAAACGACCTGATGGGCATCATCAGGGAAGACCTCGTATTTGACCTCGGCAGGCACGTTGACAATTCCGTTCAGCTCTTTGAAGAATGGGGACTGCCTATCTGGAAGAAGGGTGACGACGGTTTCTCACTTGACGGCTTCCAGGCAAGAGATGCCGGCAAGGCGAGCCTGAAGGACGGAGGAACGCCGGTCAGGTCCGGAAAGTGGCAGATCATGATCAATGGCGAGTCCTACAAGGTCATCGTCGCAGAGGCGGCAAAGATGGCTCTTAAGTCCAACCGGGAAAAAACCGGCATGGAACAGAACCACTTCGAAAGGGTATTTATCGTTAAGGCTGTTATGGATACCAATGGCAAGAATGTGGCTGCAGCCATCGGCTTCAGCACCAGAGAGAACAAGATCTATTCCTTCAAGGCAAAGGCCATGATCTGTGCGACAGCAGGCGCAGTTAACTGCTTCAGGCCGAGGTCGGTCGGTGAAGGTATGGGAAGGACCTGGTACCCTGTATTTAGCGCCGGATCAGGATATGCTTTCGGCATGCAGGCCGGTGCTGAGCTCACCCTTATGGAGAACCGGTTCGTGCCAGCAAGATTTAAGGACGGGTACGGCCCTGTCGGCGCATGGTTCCTCTTCTTCAAGGCAAAGGCAACCGACAGCTTTGGTGAGGACTACTGCGCCAATAAGGAATATTTTGACGATGCAGTTGCGCGTTACGGCGATTATGCAAAGGGTATGGGCACCGCCATCAGAAACCACCTGATGATGAGAGCCATGAAGGACGGCAAGGGGCCGATCCTGATGAACACCCATACGGCAATGGCCGAATTGGGTGCTGCCTTCAAGGAAAAGCTGGGAGACAAAGAAGGCGCCAAGAAGATGAAGCACCTTGAGGCAGAGGCATGGGAAGACTTCCTTGACATGGCTATTGGACAGGCATCCATCTGGGCCGCAACAAATACCGAGCCGGATAAGACCCCCTCGGAAATCATGCCGACCGAGCCGTATCTCCTTGGGTCACACGCAGGCTGCGCAGGCTTCTGGGTAAGTGGCCCTGGCGACCTGTCGGGCACCCCTGAGCATTACAGCTGGGGTTACAACAGGATGTCCACGGTTCCCGGGCTCTTCATGGCCGGTGACGTTGTCGGCGCATCCGGTCACAAGTTCTCTTCAGGCTCCCATGCGGAGGGCAGGATCGCTGCAAAGTCCGCACTTGCCTACATACTCGACCATGCAGACTACAAGCCGTCTCCGAAGATGTCTCTTGATGAGATAGCGGCTGAGCTTTATCTGCCGTTTGAGATCTATGAGAAGTACAAAGTATACACAACTGATCCTACGATCAATCCGAATTATATCGGGCCGAAGTCTCTTCAGCTCAGACTCCAGAAGATCGCTGACGAGTATTTCGGAGGCGTTGCGACCTGGTATATGACCTCGAAGACCATGCTTGAGGCAGGTCTCCAGAAGCTCGAAATGCTCAAAGAGGACGCAGCAAAGATGGCCGCAAAAGACCTCCACGAGCTTCTCAGGTGCTTTGAGAACTACCACAGGATCCTGTCGGTCGAGGCACATGCGCGCCATATTCTCTTCAGGGAAGAGTCCCGGTACCCCGGCTACTACTACCGCGGGGACTTCAACAAGATCGATGACGCAAACTGGAAGTGCTTCACCAATTCCAAGTATAACGCCGAAACGCACACCTGGGAATTCAAGAAGGTTCCCTATGTCCAGATGTACCCATAGTTGAGAGCATTTTGGGGAGGGTTTTGGCCCTCCCCAAAATATCCCGCCGGCACAATGCCGATCGCTGGATACAAAACAGGGTTTTGGCTCCAGCGATCCGCATTTTGCATGTTACATCAACCCCTGCCTTAAGGAGGATAGAGATGGCAGAAAATAAAAAGGTGCTGGTGGTCGGAGGAGGATTCAGCGGGCTGACTGCAGCAGTGGAGACCGCAGAGGCCGGTTTCGAGGTGATCATCGTCGAAAAGACGCCGTTCTTTGGTGGAAGGGTGACACAGCTCAATAAGTATTTCCCCAAGCTCTGCCCTCCGAACTGCGGGCTGGAGATGAACTATAAGAGGATCAAGAACAGCGGAGACATTACCTTTTATACGCAGGCTGAAGTGGAAAAGATCTCGGGGCAGGAAGGCAACTATGACGTTACCCTTAAAATAAGCCCCCGGTTTGTAAATGACAAGTGTGTCGGCTGCAATGCATGCGCAGAGGCCTGTCCGGTCGAGATGAGCAATGAGTTCAATTTCGGCCTCAGCAAGACCAAAGCGGCATTTATTACGCATAACCAGGCATTCCCCTTTCTTTATGCCATTGACGGAAAACACTGCAAGGGGACGTCCTGTGCCAAGTGCGTCGCGGTCTGTAAATACGATGCAATAGATCTTAATATGAAGCCGCAGACCATCCAAGTCAATGTCGGAGCCATTGTTCTGGCAACTGGCTGGGATGTCTATGACATCGCCAAGCTCGACAATCTCGGAGGCGGCAAGGTGGCAAACGTAATATCAAATATGCAGATGGAAAGGCTCGCATCCCCGAATGGCCCCACCGGCGGAAAGATTCTCAGGCCATCGGACAACAAGCCGGCAAAAAACATTGCCTTTGTGCAGTGCGCAGGCTCGCGCGATGAAAACCATTTGCCTTACTGCTCCTATATCTGCTGCATGGCATCCATGAAGCAGGCGACCTATATCAGGGAGCAGTATCCGGATTCCAAGGCCCGGATCTTCTATATAGACCTGCGGACACCAGGAAGGTACGAGCAGTTCTATTGGAAGGTTAAGGATGATCCGAACGTCTCCTTTACCAAGGGAAAGATTGCGAGAATTACGGAGGATCCGGAGACGAAGGATGTGATCGTCGAGGCGGAAGATATTATGGCAGGCAAGAAGATACAGGCAAGGTTCGATATGGTTGTGCTTGCGGCCGGCATGGTGCCTTCGACAAAGACAGCCAAGCTACCGGGAGACATCTCATACACGCCTGACGGCTTTGTCGCAGCAGCTTCACTGAAAAAGGGTATTTATGCAGTCGGAACGCTCAAGAGTCCTGTCGACGTTGCACGCTCTGTGCAGGATGCAACAGGGGTGGCGATCAAAAGCATTCAGAGCGCAAGGAGGTAAGATTACATAATGGAAAAGAAATTCGGTGTATATATCTGCAAAGGGTGCGGCATAGGTGAGGCGCTGAATGTCGATGATTTGAAAAAGGCGACGGCTGGTGGGGCTAAGGTCCCGGCCGAGGCGGTCAAGGACCACGGCATTCTCTGCAGCCCCGAAGGCCTCGAGATGATCAGGAATGATGTCAAAGAAGGCACGACCTGCGTTGTGATTGGCGCCTGCTCGCCTCGTGTGAAGTTTGAGGAGTTTGACTTTCCGGGTACGATCACGGAGCGGGTTAATCTCCGTGAATTTATTGCATGGACCATGGAGCCGGGTAATGAAGATACGCAGGCTGTTGCCGAAGACTATATGAAGATGGGCGTCATCAAGGTGCAGAAGGGTGGTCTGCCCGAGCCGAATATCCTTGAGGATCTCAGCAACACCATCATGGTTATTGGCGGTGGCATCACCGGCATTACCGCAGCGCTTGAAGCGGCCGACGCAGGCTATAAGGTTTTTCTGGTAGAAAAAGAGGCCGAACTGGGCGGCTGGGCGGCAAAACTTTACAAAGAAACCCCGCGACTCTATCCCTATGACAAACTCGAGGAGCCGAGGATCTTTGACAAGATAAAGGAAGTAGAATCGAACGAAAACGTTACGATCTACAAAGCGACAACGGTTGAAAAGACCGACGGCCAGCCGGGTCTTTTTGACGTGACCTTAAGGACAAACGGTTCCAGCCAAACCGTAAAGGTCGGAGCATTCGTTATGGCTGCCGGCTGGAAACCCTATGATGCATCGAAGCTCGAGTATCTTGGCTACGGAAATCCCAATGTCATAACAAATGTACAGATGGAAGAGATCGCGAAGAAGGGTAAAATCGTCCGGCCCTCCGACGGTAAGGAGGCCAAAAAAATTGCTTTCATTCAGTGCGCTGGTTCGCGGGATGCAAACCATCTTCCCTACTGCTCATCTTTCTGCTGTGGTACTTCGCTCAAGCAGGCCAAGTATGTGAGAGAGAAGAACAGCGATGCTGTAGCCATGATATTCTATAAAGATATCAGGACCCCCGGCCAGACGGAGCTCTTCTACAAAAATATGCAGAACGATCCGGGAGTTCTTCTCACCAAGGGCGATGTAACGGCAATTACCGACGCTGGCAACGGTAACCTCCATGTTGAAGCAGAAAATACCCTCCTCGGTGAAAAGATCAAGGTGGAGGCTGATCTCGTGGTGCTTGCTACCGGTATTGTTCCTGCAACAAGGGCGACCCAGGAGTACTTTGACGCCCTCACCGAAGCAGGCAAAAAAGGTGATGACGCAAAAAAGGCATTTCTTGACGAAACGCCGAAGCCGGATTCCATCTTGAACCTCACTTACCGTCAGGGCCCGGAAATCCCTACCCTCGAAGGAGCATACGGCTTTGCGGATTCCAACTTCATCTGCTTCCAGTATGAGACGAGACGGACGGGGATCTATACTGCAGGCTGCGTGAAGCAGCCGATGACGATGTCAGACGCAGCTGAAGACGCAGCAGGCGCAGCGCTTAAGGCGATCCAGTGTGTCGAGCATGTAGCAAAAGGCATGGCTGTACACCCGAGGGCATGGGACACCACGTTCCCTGATCCCCTGATGATCAAGTGCACATCCTGCAAGAGGTGTACTGAGGAGTGCCCGTTCGGCGCAATCGATGAGGATGAGAAGGGAACGCCATTCTATCGGCTCAACCGCTGCAGACGGTGCGGTACCTGTATGGGTGCGTGCCCGGAAAGGATCGTTTCTTTCAAGGACTTCAGCGTTGATATCGTCGGCTCCATGATAAAAGATGGCGTGGATGTTCCCGACGAAGGCTATCGTGTCATCGTGCTGGCGTGCGAAAACGACGCCTATCCGGCGCTCGATAGCGCGGCTATAAAGAAGATGAAGCTCCATCCAGCAGTGAGGATCATTCCGGTTAGGTGTCTCGGATCGACGAACCTTGTCTGGGTGACGGACGCCCTGTCGCGGGGCATTGACGGCCTGATCCTTCTCGGCTGCAAATACGGAGAGAACTACCAGTGCCATTTCGTGAAGGGCAGTGAGCTCGCGAACTATCGCTTCAGCAAGTTGCAGGAGACGCTCAGCAAGCTTCAGCTCGAGGCGGATCGCTGCCAGCTGCTGCAGGTCGCGATATCTGACTACGACAAACTGCCGGCGATGATCGATGATTTCATGAAGAGAATCGACGAGGTCGGCCCTAACCCGTTCAAGGGATTCTAACACCCTGCCAGTGACTGATGTAACAATGGCAGGATCATGCATAGCATTTTAAGAGGAGGAAGTAGATGGCAGAACAGATCATAAAACCTGATGTCAATTTTATAAACGATGTCATTGCCGCAGGCGGTGAGTCCGTCAAGAAATGTTTTCAATGCGCAACCTGCTCTGTCGTGTGCAATGTCACGCCGGAGGATAATCCGTTCCCGCGGAAGGAGATGATCCATGCCCAGTGGGGACTCAAGGACAGGCTCATCAGCAACCCTGATGTCTGGCTCTGTCACCAGTGCAGCGACTGCACTGCTTACTGCCCGCGGGGGGCGAAGCCGGGAGAGGTCCTTGGCGCGGTCAGGAAGTTGAGCATCCAGCACTATGCAACGCCGAGTTTCCTGGCAAAGGCGGTTGGCAGCCCAAAAGCCCTTATCGGCCTTCTTGCCCTACCCGTAATCATCTTCATCGTTGCAATCCTCATGCAGGGGAATTCCTTCATCCCGGAAGGCAGAATTGTATATGCGGAAAAGTTCATGAAGGTGCCCTATATCGATGTGATATTCAGCGCTGCCGCACTCTTTGCCGTAATCGGCTTCATCATGGGTGTCAGTCGGTACTGGAAGGATCTGACCAAAAGCATCGAAATGAGCTCTAATCCCTGGCAGAGAAAAGTTAAAGGCCCGATGATTGCGATTATTCTCGGGACAATCTTTGAGTTCGTGACCCACAAGCGCTTCAAAAAATGCGAAGTGACAAAAGACCGGGCGAATACGCATCTGTTCGTCTTCTTTGGCTTCGTAGGGCTGGCAATAACGACCACGTGGGCGATCGCCTATCTGTACGGCTACGAGTTCTTTGGCATTACAGCATTTTCGGTCTTTCATTTCGGGGAATCACCCTATCCGCTGTATGACCCCATGAAGATCGTTGGCAATGTGAGCGCTATCCTTCTTCTTGCCGGAATACTTCAGGTGATAACCAACAGGAGAAAGAACGCTGAAAAGGCAGGGGCAGGCAGTTATTTCGATTGGCTCTTCATTGGCATCATCACGTCCATCGTGGTGACTGGTATTCTATCTGAGGTTCTCAGACTTGCTGATATCGGAACGGAAGATGGTCTGAGGCTTGCAGATCTGCGCATGCTCGCGTATCCGACATATTTTATCCATCTTGTCTCGGTTTTCTTCCTTTTTGCATACGCCCCGTTTTCGAAGATGGCTCATATGGTATACCGTACGACTGCCCTGGTATTTGCGAAATATTCGGGCAGAGAAGAGAAGAAATATTAAATCCCGTTAACATCGGAAAGGCGAGGATAAGGCCATGGCAACAGTAAAAGAGATAATTGGAGATGTAAAAAGGGATATCATTTCAATTAATAAGGAAAAGATGGTCGCCGATGCAGTGACCCAGCTGGTCGAAAATGAGATTGGAGCTCTGGTTGTCGTTGACGATGAAGGGAAACCTGTAGGGATGTTTACGGAAAGGGATGTGCTCAAGTGCTGGACCAGGAAAGGCGACCGGCATTTCAAGGATATTAAAATGGCTGAGGTGATGACCACAAATCTTATTATCGTTGAAAGTAACGATGATCTCTGCTATGTGACAACTATCATGATAAAGAACAGGATACGCCATCTTCCTGTCGTGGAAAACCACCGGATCGTAGCGATGCTTTCTATCAGGGACGTGGTCAAGGCTCAGGTTTCAGACCTCAGGGCAGAGAATCACTATCTCAAGGATTATATATCTGACAAATATCCCGGATGAGACAATTCTATCGTAACAGGAGGTGGGGGAATTTCAAGATTAAGATAGATTATATGCGCACGGTTTCTAAACTTTAAAACAAGGAGGAATTTAATGAGTTCGACTATTTTATTTGCTTTAGGATGCGGTCTTCTCGGAGTTGTATATGCCGTGATTACCGCAATGTGGGTATCGAAGCAGGATGCGGGAAGTACAAAGATGCAGGAGATTTCCAATGCAGTCAAGGAAGGCGCATACGCATTTCTTGCACGCGAATATAAAACCGTAGCGATGGTTGCAGTAATTCTCGTAGTCCTTATCGTGGCACTGAAACTGGGTATGTGGACTGCTATCGGTTTTGTCATCGGCACGGTCGGTTCGGCACTTGCAGGTTTTGTGGGCATGTGGGTCACTGTCAGGGCAAACGTACGCACCACACAGGCTGCCAGCAAGGGTCTTCAGGCGGCACTCAGCCTCGCCTTCAAGGGCGGCTCGGTTACCGGCGTTATGGTGGTTGGTCTTGGAATCATAGGCCTTGCAGGCTTTTATACGATCGCAAAGGCTGCAGATCCTGAGATGGTATTCCATGCCCTGGTAGGCCTCGGCTTCGGATGCTCACTCATGAGCGTGTTTGCCCGTATCGCCGGCGGTATCTACACAAAGGCTGCTGACGTAGGTGCTGACCTCGTTGGAAAGGTTGAAGCAGGTATTCCCGAAGACGACCCGAGAAATCCGGCGGTTATCGCAGACAACGTGGGTGACAACGTAGGTGACTGCGCAGGTATGGCAGCTGACCTTTATGAAACATACACCGTAACGCTTGTTGCAGCAATGCTCCTTGCTAAGACTGTTTTTGGCGTAGGTAGCGACTGGATTGAGTTCCCGCTGCTCCTCGGAGGAATATCGATCATAGCTTCCATTATCGGAACGTTTGCGGTAAGACTCGGTAAAAGCCAGTATATCATGGGCGCCCTGTATAAGGGACTTGCCGTTGCCGGAGTTCTTGCGGCAATAACATTTTATATTGTGACAGGCTATTTTCTGCAAGGTGCATCAGCACAGACTTCAGTAGTTGATCATCCGTCGTTTACACAAATGAACGTATTCCTTATGGCGCTTATCGGTCTTGCATTGACCGGACTGATCGTGGTTATAACTGAGTATTTCACCGCTTCTCAGTATTCTCCGGTGAAACACATTGCAAAGGCCAGCCTGACCGGTCACGGCACAAACGTGATCGCCGGTCTGGCAGTCAGCATGAAGTCAACCGCAGCTCCCGTTATTGTCATTGTTGCCTCGATCCTCGGTGCCTATTCATTGGGCGGCGGATTTGCCGGCGATGCAGCGGGCGGTCTTTTTGCTATCGCTCTGTCAGCAGTTTCGATGCTTTCGATGACCGGTATCGTTGTTGCGATTGATTCGTACGGTCCTATTACAGACAATGCAGGCGGTATCGCAGAGATGTCAGGACTGCCTGAAGATATCCGTAACATCACAGATCCATTGGATGCAGTTGGAAATACCACAAAGGCTGTTACCAAGGGTTATGCTATCGGTTCAGCAGGTCTTGCGGCCCTTGTTCTTTTTGCGGAGTATTCAAGATCGTTCAGCGAGGTCCTTTATTTTGACCTTTCAAATCCAATGGTTCTGGCAGGTCTTTTCATCGGCGGCCTTCTCCCCTACTATTTCGGCTCACTCCTCATGGAGGCTGTCGGAAAGGCGGCAGGCAGCATTGTTGATGAAGTCAGAAGACAGTTCAGGGAGATCCCCGGAATTATGGAATACAAGGCAAAGCCCGAGTATGGAAAGTGCGTTGACATTGTCACAAAAGGCGCTATCAAGCAGATGATGGTCCCTGCGCTTATCCCAGTTGTAGTTCCTGTTATAGTTGGACTTACCCTTGGCAGGGAAGCCCTCGGAGGCGTTCTTATCGGAAGCATCCTGACCGGACTCTTCCAGGCTATTGCCATGACAAGCGGTGGCGGAGCTTGGGACAACGCCAAGAAATCCTTTGAAGAAGGCGTTACCGATGACAAAGGTGTCGTGCACAAAAAGGGGAGCGATGGACACAAGGCCTCTGTCACAGGCGATACGGTCGGCGATCCTTACAAGGACACCGCAGGTCCGGCAATTAACCCTATGATCAAGGTCATTAATATCGTTGCACTGCTGATAGTACCTCTGCTCTAATCAGAACGGCAGCATAATCGTAAAAAGGCCGTCCGGGTGTCCGGGCGGCCTTTTTTTGCGTGGCTGGATGCAGTTTGAGGCCTACTAAAAACTCAGATCCCCAGCTCTTTCCTTAACCATTCTTTGATGTTATCCGTAATCTCATACATGCCGTGGACAGGAGGATTGACCGGCGAACTTATGGCCTCCCGAACAAGCGCATCGGGTATTTCATCGATCTTGGCAATGGTGCTCGTGATATCGGTCTTGCCGATCTTCAGAAGCATAAGCGCAGGCGGGCTGCACTCCCCTTCAACGTAAAACATATAGCCTGCAATCTCCTTCAGTTTTTGGAGGTCTTCGGGCTGGGACTGGAACCTCGGCTGAACGAGAATTTTGGGTGATACATCAAGTTTAATCTTGCCGAGGATATCAGGACTCTTTTTTATGTCCTCAAGTCCGAATATGTCATAAATGTCCATCTCGTTGAATTCATTGCAATCCATTCTATTGCCCCTTCTCGGATTCCCTGCCCTGGACCAACAACCGGGGATTAAGCCTTTTCAGGAGAGAAAAGAGTTTGTAAGAAATCCGTGCGTTCCGATTTTCACCTGTAGTATATCACATCAGTATGACTCAGATTAAGTCCGCCAGAAACAAAGATCCAGGGACAGGACAGGGTTTTTCAGGTGGTTTAAGGCATCGGGATATGACTTTCTGTTATAATTACATATAGCGTAAACTTGGATAACGGCAAACAGGTAGGCGGCAAGTTTTTTCACTTCCGTTGGTATCGTGTTATAAATAATCATAAAGGAACAGACCGAAATGAATCGTGACAAGAATGGGTTTGATGAGAAGTTGTCCGGAGCGGACGAGGACGTTGCCGGCGAGATAAAGAAAAGCGTGATTGTGCCTGAGTACCTTACCGGACAGTCCAGGATGAATTTCCGCTGCTATCCGGGGATAGGCTGTTTTACAAGATGTTGCAGCGGGATCAAGATTCTACTCTCACCCTATGATATATATGCATTGAAGAAAAGGCTTGGCTTGACATGTACTGAATTTCTTTCGACCTATACGTACCAATCGTTCATAGAAAAGAGCATGCTGCCGATTCCTGTACTCAAGATGAAAGATGACGAAAATAATTCATGCCCCTTTGTGACGTCCGAGGGGTGTACGGTTTACACTGATCGGCCGCTTACGTGCCGTTATTATCCGATAGGCATGGGCATCATGAAGCAGTATGACAAGAAGACCGGCACCAATTTTTTCATAAAGGTCAAGGAAGACCACTGTCTTGGACATAATGAAGACAAGGAGTGGACGATTGACGAATGGCGGGCAGACCAGGGATCGGATGTGTATGATGAGGTCAACAACGACTGGATGGAGGTCGTGCTCAAGGCAAAGACCCTCGGCACGGTTGAGTTCAGTCCGAAGTCCCTTGAGCTCTTTTATATGGTGAGCTCTAATCTCGATGACTTCAAGAGATTTGTTTTTGAAAGCAATTTTCTCAAGGCATACAAGATCGAGCCTGGCGTAGTCCAAAAGATGCAGGAAGACGAAATAGAACTTTTGAAATTTTCCCTCTCGTGGCTCAGGTTCACTTTGTTCGGTGAAGGGGATTTTATCGTGAACGAAGATGCTCGGAAACAGGCACAGGCGAAAATAATGACTGAACGTAAAAAGAGACAACCGGAGACGACAGAGGGCTGATACCCACGTCAGTGCACCGAGAAGGATATGCGCGGGTCATAGGCCCTTTCAGCTTCTGCGCAGTCTGATATAGCGGTCTTTTTTTCCCTACCGTATGCAATGGAAGTTCTTCAGGAATTTGCCGGGGATTCGTATGGTTCTGGCTCGTTGGGATGACACAATCTTACCTCATGTCATTTATGGCTATGGTCGGGGAGTCCTTCTGGTACTTCAAATGCACTCATGCCCCTATCTTCCTTTGCTTACAGGGGTAAATGTTGCGCTGAGAGGCCAGAGGCAATCAGTTCGTTGATGAGTTCTATGGACTCCGTGACCACGCGAAAACAGTCCGCAAGTCGAGCAGTCGTGCTCATGTTCATATCAGGAGTATGGCTAACAGACGTAAGCCCGAGATCGCAAGAAAAAGCCATGACCAGAGGATTCAGCAAGGCGAAGTTGTTTTTGATGCGACCACGTCAAAAGAATCCGTAGCTAAGTTTTTGCAATGGGAAGATTGCCTGATGATATATTCGCTGCTCCTGTGTCTGCATGCATCGGTCTTTCTGATGGTAGTGAGCACAATCACCATTTATGGGCAGAGGGATTTGATATAATTGAGCAAATATTGAGAAGGGCGTAAGTCGGCAGAAAACCAAGGAGGGTTATATGAAGAAGACAGTATTGATTCTTGTAATGCTCGTACTGCTTGCCGCAGCAGCCGGAGCAGCCATTCCCAGCAGCGACAAAGACTTCATGGCGGGACTTAAGGCCTACAACATGAAAAACTATGGTGCAGCGATAAAACATTTCAGGGAATACATAAATAAGAAACCTGACCCCACGGCATATTACCTTATGGGCTATGCTCTTTATATGCAGGGAAAGTTCACCGAGGCAGATGAATATTTTCGCCAGGCATTTCTGATCGATCCGGATTTTTCCCTGGGAAAAGTTGGGTTAATAAAGAAAGTTCCCTAAGGTTACCAACATAAGTCTACCTCTGTCGTTAGCCGAATTGAGGCCTCTTGAACCTTCGATAGGTTTTTTTCGGCCAAACATGCCTGAATAGGCGGCCTTCGATGAGCGAAGATCAGAAGGTCTCAAGCCAGCCCAGGCATAAGCCCAGAAACCCGATGCATCAGGGAAGAAGTTTTCACCCTCTCAGCAGCCTGCTGTGCCTGTTCCAGCAGCTCCCCATTTTCCCGCTCCGAAGAAACAAATGCCTGGAGGCTCAGGGAAAGCGGCAATGGTCGCCATTTTGGCAGCATTCGGCATGGTGTCTCGGTTATCATAGCCATAGCACTCCATGTAATTTACTGTCTCTGCCTGTATCTGATAGCAAAGAAACTCAATGTCCCGGCTCCCTGGACAGCATGGATCTCGATAGTACAGATAAGGACATTCGTAATGTCAGCGGACAAGCCAGCCTGGTGGATCCTCCTCCTTCTCGTACCTCTGGTAAACATTGTTGACGGTGTCTACCTCTGGATGTGCATAACTGAAAATCTTGGCAGGAATAAATGGCTCGGCCTGCTGGTGCTTGTTTCTCTCGTAGGTTTTATCTACCCTGCCTGGCTGGCGTTTTCGAGGACGGAGTCCCCGGCGGAATATAGTGAGGTAATGAACTGGCGAACATTGTAATAAGCAGGTAGTTACGGAGTCTGCGGCGGGTGTCACAGGCTTTGTTTATTGCTCAAGTTCTTGAAAAGTCAGGCTCTGTCCTTTCGCTATTCCCTGTTATATTACGCCATACAAAAACCTAAGCTTACAAAAACTAACACTCTCAATCAGCACCTTCTATCAGGCGTCAAATCTGGATCAAGGGAAGTGAAGGCACATTTCCGGGCTGTGGAAGAGTGGCACTGCGAGGACTAATTCAGGCATACGGCACCATGATAAAGGCCTCGAAAGCACAGGGTATTTCTTACTTTACCCAAGATTCTATACCACGGTTTTCAGAAATGCTTCCAACGGGTTCCCCATCCGTGGAATAAAAAGATAGGAGGCTGATCAGAAGGCGCAGAAAGACCTTGAGTTTGCGGGACTGGCAGGCAAGAAAGATCAGAGGGCCAATACCCTTTTGAGAGGAGAAACGCAGCGGCTTGGAATTGCGCGGACACTAGTTATCGAGCTAGAAATTCTCTTTCTTGACGCGCCAACCTCATCTGGGTATACAAGGAATACAGTATTATCGAGGAGATAATACATTGGCGTGAAGAAAGAGACTATCACCGTGCTCATGACAGCCCCTAATGCACATCAGGCTGAACTACTTGCAGGTACGTTCATCCAGATAACGGACGGTTAGATCATATCAATATAGCGCCGTTGTTTGCCTTGTCACAGAAGATGATATAAATCATAGCAATGATATTCCTCTCGTCTTATACTAACAACAGAATAGATCGAAGCAGCTAGGGGAAACACCGTACCAAGGAGGCGAAGAAATGGGTGATGGATTTTGTGGATGTGCAGGCACGAAACCGGTAGATTTTAGCGAAATGGCGACGAAACATAACATTGCCGGGGATGAGAAGCCGGAGCTGCAGAATTGGCCGATTCAGCTTAAGCTGGTAGGGACAGGTGGAGCCTATCTCAATAATGCTGATATTCTTTTGGCAGCAGACTGCACAGCGTTCTCAACTATCGGATTCCACCACCGATTCATAAAAGACAAGAAAGTCCTCATTGGATGTCCGAAGCTTGATAATGCTCAGCAATACTTCGAACAGCTGACCGGGTTATTCAAGGACTTTTCGATCAAGAGCGTTTCTGTTGTGCGCATGGAGGTCCCCTGTTGCGGCGGTCTTGCCTATATTACCCAGCAGGCCATCAAGAACTCCGGGAAGGATATCCCTTACAGCGAAACCGTGATCGGCATAAAGGGAGACATCAAGCAGGAAGGAATGGCACCGCTTATCCCTAAGATTCAGGCAGTCTAGGCGCTCAGCAAAGAGAAGCAGAGGACATAGGTAGGATGTCGCCATTCCGGCCTATGTTATTCGATACGGACAAGGATATCTTTGGGGAGTTTTCCGACCAGTTCGTCAAGGGCTTTATCAAGGTCTGTTTCCAGCTTTGATTCGGCGGTTAAAATAATCTGGTAATCAGGATGGTCGAGGATCGGGTACGAGCCGAAGTCCACGCAATCGTTTTTTTCTACTACACTATTCAGAATTGCTGCTATATCTGACTCATTTGCCTTGAGATATATGCGCTTCAGGTAAAAATCCGATGTCCTGAAACGTTCTCGGACAAGCGTAAACTTTTCCCGGAGATACCGCGGGATACCCGGGAATATGTATATATTCTTGAATACGACAAGAGGAAAGTTACTCGTGGTGAATTCGATTACCTCGGCGCCATCCGGCACCTCGGCCATTTTCATGATCGCCGCGTTTACTGCTTTGCCATAGCGTTCCAGAAATTTTCTTTCAAGCAGAGGATGCCGGACAAGATGTACGCCGAACCCTTTTGCAATTCCGGCCATGGTAACGTCATCATGTGTGGGACCTACCCCACCTGTGGTAAAGACGAAGTCATGAGTACTTGAAAAAGACTGGGTTTCCCTGCTTATCATAGCAAGGTCGTCGGGGATCACGGATATGCGCATGAGGCTTACGCCAAGAGCTCTCAGTTCGGTTGCAAGAAAAAAAGAGTTTTGATCCTGAATCTTGCCGGAAAGAATTTCATTTCCTATAATGATAAGTCCGGCTGTTTTGATGACGGCCCGGTTGCAATCCATGATATTCATAATGTATCAGAAAAAAGGCTTAATGCCCAAGGATTTTTCTCCTCCCTGAAAGTAGGTCAGCAGGACAACGGGAGAAATTAATCCTTTGCTTCAGGGGGCTCGACGATGAAATTCATCCAGATAAGGTTAAAAACATCTCCATAGTCCTTCAGGTAATCCTTCAGGGTGCCCTCTTGTTTGACGTTCTTTGTGTAACGCTTGAATTGTCTCGCAATGTACGCGAGAATCTGCTTCTTGTGAGATGACAGGTAGGGATAGACACATCCGCCCATAACATCCTTGCCATCTAGTTTCAGGATCCTCGTTGCAAAAAGATCTCCTTTTTTCAGCCCTTGAGTCATGGTCTTGTCCCTAAGTTCGACCTCCCTGTCGAGGAGGACATCTTTCAGGAGAACCCTTTTGTCCTTGGCAACGGAAATCACCTCGTAGAGACTCAATACGGAATCGTTTGCTCTTCGGAGAATCGATGCCGCATCATCACTGAGGCCCTGGCTTTTCATGAAAAGGTCGACGAAGGTCTCGCCTTCCTCACTTACCTTATAGTTAAAGACCATCCAATCCTCGAAGTTGTGAAAGCCGAGCGACAGTGCGGTGCCGCCGAGGAATTCGTCAGGGTTTTCACCGTCCCAATAATAGCTGTAAGCCTTGTCTATAATTTCTGTATGATTGATCCGGATAAATTGAACAACTTCCTGAAAGAGGTCCTTTAGCTGTTTTAGTTCTTTTCCCATGTAAGAATTCCTTTACCCATATTTTCTCAGAAGACTCCGGCCTTACCAGTACCTGACAGGGCCGACATCGATATGAACAAAATCCTGGTATATCCCGACGCCGCCTGCAAAGAATGACTTGGCTACGCGGGCAAGCGACTTCTTACTTATTCCACTGATCGTGAAATCTATGGCCATGCCCTGCAGGTGAAAGCTGTTGCGAGCAACATTTCTGCTTTGAGTCCTCAGGACGTCATTATATTCAGGCGACCGATATGCAGAAATAACCTCGATCCGCCTGTTTTCGCCGAGTCTATTCTTTATGCCACAGAGGAGATCGAGGACGCCGGTATCGATGGGATACACCTCATTCGTGTAGTGGCAGCGCAGCAGATGGTTGATCTTTTCGAGTGCATCTCTGTTATAAGAACCCTCAGAAAAATAGGTTATTTCAAGGGACTCGTCAGTATGAACATTGTACGCATGCAGCGATCTTTCCGAGGGCCAACTGCCGAATGCCCCCGATAACGGATATGCGACAGCAGCAACAGACAAACACAGTATGAATTTCCTTCGTGATATCATAATGACACGTCCTCTATAGTTCCTGAGCGTTCCCTCAGGACTTTTTGTACTGTTTCCCCGTCGATGTTATACGTAGCCCCGTTTTTTTCAAGCCGCTTTCCTGCCTCTTCGTCGAAATTCTTTATCAATGTGTAATAAACTCTGTGGACTTCTAAGGAAGACCTCCGCTTTTTCAGAGACAGCAGCTTTTACCGAGATATATATTACCTCTCCGGGGGTGTTCATCTCAACTTTCTGAAAGAATTTTTTTATGATTTCGTCCCGAATGCGAATGCAGCCATGAC
>QKDO01000088.1 GCA_003252075.1 Nitrospirota bacterium | reverse complement strand
ATCGGACGACGGGAGGGGCATTGATATCGAGACGCTGAAGCGAAAAGCCGTAGAATCGGGCTTTCTTGATATATCTGAGAGTGATAAGCTCCCGGACAGTGCCGGTCTCGATCTTATCTTCCACTCTGGTTTGAGCACGAGTTCTTCCGTCAGCGAAACCTCAGGACGGGGTGTGGGAATGGAGGCAGTGAAAGCATCCGTTCAGGCGCTCAAGGGCATGACCTATGTGGAATCAAAACAGGGGGAAGGCACGACATTCAGAATGCGTCTCCCGCTTACCCTTGCCGTAATAAGAGCGCTTCTCTTTGAGGTCTCAAACAGGCACTATGCGATTCCCATTTCCTCTGTCACAGAGGCAGTGAGAGTCTCGAAAGACGGTCTGACCACCATAGATGGCAGGGCTGCCCTTTTACTGAGAGATCGTGTTGTCCCGGTGATCAGTCTCAAGGACCTTTTCGGGACAGCCGGAACATCGGACCACAAACAGCTCGTTATCGTCGTCAACGCGGGAGGAAGGAGCATAGGGCTTCGTGTTGACAGTCTCATCGGCCAACAGGAACTGGTCATTAAGTCCGTTGAAGAAAACTTCACACAGACAGACCTTATTGCAGGCGCCTCTATCCTGGGCGACGGAAGAGCCATCCTGATCCTGGATGTCGCTGCGGTTTACCGGAAAGCCATAGAGCGTGAAAAAAATAACGAGGTGACTGCATGAAAAAGATCAGGGTTCTTGTCGTTGATGATTCTGCACTCATGAGAAAAATGATCCCGCAGATCCTGAACGCGGACCATGAGATCGAAGTGGTCGGAACAGCAATAGATGGCATCTTTGCAATAAAGAAGATTCCCGAAGTGAGCCCCGATGTCATAACCCTTGATATAGACATGCCGAAAATGGACGGAATAGCAACCCTCCATGCCATCATGCAGCATTTTGCGATACCGACGATCATGGTCAGCTCGTTGTCTCAACATGACGCTGATATGACGCTCAAGGCGCTCAGCATGGGCGCGTTTGACTTTGTCAGCAAACCTCTTGACGCTATTTCCCTGCATATCAGCGATATCGGCGATGACCTTATCCGTAAGGTCAAAGCAGCTCACGATAATCCTCTTTCCCGCCTGAAAATTAAACAGAATCACTCCGTCACCGGAAAACATGCAAAGAAGACGCGGGAAACAGGAAAAAATCCGGAAAGGGTACTCGCCATCGGCATTTCGACCGGCGGACCCAACGCACTGAGCTATTTGCTTCCGCAGTTGCCCGGGAATTTTCCCGCAGGGATCCTCATTGTTCAACATATGCCGAAAGGGTTCACCGGCATGCTTGCAAGCCGGCTGAACGCATGCTGCCAGATTGAGGTTAAAGAGGCGTGCGACGGTGATCTTGTACTGGCAGGAAGGGCACTTGTCGCACCCGGTGACCGGCATCTCAAAATCAAGAGGATGCCCCTCGGTACGATAGCAGTGCTGAGCACTGCTGCTCCGGTGGGCGGACACAGACCGTCGGTGGACGTGCTTTTCCGTTCCATTGCTGAAGAATACGCTGCCAATGCAACCGGTCTCATCATGACCGGGATGGGGAGCGACGGCGCCCTGGGTCTGGGCGAGATCCAGAAGATGGGCGGGCTGACGGTTGCACAGGACGAGGATAGCTGCGTTGTATTTGGCATGCCAAAAGCTGCCGCCGAAAGCCACGTTGTCACGAAGACGGTATCGCTGGGAAATATGGCGGAGTTTCTCATCAGTGAGTTTTGTATAAAGGAGGAAAGCTATGGAGCCGTCACCTGTTGATAATCGGGTTTCAGCATTTCGCTGTCTTATTGCAGACGATTCGGAGTTTGCAAGAAAGAATATCGGGAAGATCATTGCCTCGCTTGGTGGGACTATTATCGGCGAGGCAGGCAACGGTGATGACGCAGTCACTCTGTATGACACGCTGCGCCCGGACCTCGTCCTCATGGATGTCACGATGCCCGAGCTTGATGGTGTGAGCGCTCTCCGCATGATCCTTGCCATGGATGAGGCTGCAAAGGTAATCATCGTCAGCGCCATGGGCCACAAAGAGATGATATGGAAAGCGCTCTGCATTGGTGCAAAGCACTATATAACCAAACCGTATGCGCCTGACTACGCCGGCATGATAATACAGTCGGTCATCAGAGGAAACAGCGGGAGGGCGGCATGAGATTCGATTTCATTGAGCCGTTTGTTCTCTCGACCGTGGGAGTGCTTGATAAGGTGGTCCGCTGCGCAGTTACGCAGGGCACCATCTCTCTTGTTAACGATAAAGCGGTCGCCGGCGATATTACGATTATCATTCACCTGGAGAACTACCCCCGGGGCGGCATTATTGTGAGCATGGACAATGCAACCGCCCTCAACATCTGTCGCACGATGAACAGCGAATCGCTTGACACGCTCTCGCCCTTCAGCAGGGATACTCTTGCGGAGCTTGCTAACATGATCGCCGGAAATGCTGTCAGCGCACTGAATGAACTCGGGTTCACGTTTAAGGTATCTCCGCCGTATCTTGCTTCCGCTGCGTGCATTGTGCGGAAGGTTTCAGGCAGCGAGATACTGCAAGTTCCGCTGTATACCACATGTGGTGAGATAACCGTCAATGCAATACTGGAGGGAAGTGGCGATGAAGACAGACAACATTAAAAATGTTCTCATTGTGGATGACTCCGCCACCATGAGGATGCTGATTTCTCTGAGCATACGCAAGATAATGGACAGCATCAGAATTACGGAAGCGGAAAACGGTCTGACAGCACTTTCGCGGATGAAGCAGCAGGATTTTGACCTTGTCTTAACCGATATGCAGATGCCGGAAATGGACGGTGGCAGTCTGATCCAGCGCATACGCGAACAGGTGAGTAAAGATCTGCCGGTGATCATTATCACGACGCAGGGTGAGGAACACGCCCGGGATTTGGGACTCGCCACAGGAGCTAACGGCTATCTGATAAAACCGGTCAAAACCCTCGAACTAAGAGAAACCGTCATGAGATATTTGGGTCGCAACTGAAGGATGCTGAACGCTGCGAAGGAACGGCTGCTGCCTGTTGCACGGCTCTTGCGCGTCTCAGGAGATCGTGTTGCGCTGTCCGGTATACCCTCACAATATTCACCTGTTTGAAGAGCGGACACCTTGTCCTAGCAGCTTCACGTCATGTTATACGCCACAGTAAAACATCAGAAATAAGTTGATTTTTCATCTTTTCTGGGGCAATGATTAAGCATGAATATCCTGATAGCAGATGACAACAGCAGCCTCAGGAGGGTGATGGTCAATGAACTTGCTGAGGAAGGGTTCAGTCTTCGGGAGGCGGAGGATGGGATTAAGGCTGTAGAGCTCCTGGAAAGCAATGATTATGACGTTCTGCTCCTTGATCTCAGCATGCCCCTCCTGGGCGGCATGGAAGTCCTTAAGAAGATACAGTCACTGCATATCCCCGTCGAGGTCATTATTCTTACGGGTCACGGAACGGTGTCAGTCGCCGTTGAAGCCATGAAACTGGGTGCGTATGATTTTATGACCAAACCCTTCAATATGAGCGAACTGAAGGCGGTCATCGCAAAGGCATATGAAAAAAAGAAAATCCTGAATGAGAATCTCTTGCTCAGAACGCAGCTCCAAAGACAGTCAGAAGCAGAGAAAATCATATCTCGCAGTGCTCTGATGGCAGAAATCCTCAACACTGTGAGGAGAGTCGCGCTTTCTAATATGCCCGTACTCATCCATGGTGAAAGCGGTACCGGCAAGGAACTTGTTGCCCGTGCTGTCCATGAAAATTCACATCACCATGACGGGCCTTTTATCCCGATCAATTGTGGGGCAATACCGGAGAATATGTTGGAAAGTGAACTGTTCGGCCATGAAAGAGGTGCCTTTACCGGGGCGGTCAACAGAAAGCCCGGACTTCTGGAACTCGCGCACAAGGGAACGCTTTTCCTTGATGAAATCGGAGAACTAAGCCAGACGCTGCAGACCAAGCTTCTGCGGATTATTGAAACGGGAAGATTTTTCAGGGTTGGCGGCACACGGGAGATCCAGGTCAATGTCCGGTATGTAGCTGCAACCAATAAGGATATCAAGACCGAGGTGGACAAGGGGTGCTTCAGACCTGACCTGTACTATCGCATCAGCGCTTTGACCATACATCTCCCGCCATTACGGGAGAGGAAAGAGGACATCCCGGTCCTCATCGAGCACTTCAGGAGCAACAACCCCGCGTTCAGACACAAAAAATTCAGCGATAACTCTGTCCGTATTCTTATGGACTATCCATGGCCGGGCAATGTTCGGGAGTTACAGAATGTCGTCCATCGGGCTATTCTCCTCTCGCCGCAGGACCTTGTCGGCCCTGCTGACCTGCCGGCTGATCTGACACCTGGCCATACGAAATCACGGCGGCTTGAAGATGTTGAAAAGGAGTATATTCTGCGAATACTGAACGAGGCAGGCGGTCATAAAGGAAAGGCAGCGGAAATCCTTGGGATCGATCCGAAGACACTCTACCGGAAGCTGATCAGCTACGGTATGAAGGAATGAGACATGGACTAATGCTGTCGGAATAACCTTGAAGCCTGCGGACGGCAATCTCCGTTATCCGGGAAACAGGCACAGCGAAATTGCCGAGTACAGTCTCTGCAATGGCAAACTAAGCCGGGTGTGCACACGTTATACACCATCCACGGATAAGTCGGCGGAGTATCAGAAGACGGAATGAGCATGACGAAAGAGCAGTATATCGATACGAAATACGATGCGTATCTTCGTTACTGGGCAAACATCGGACTGGCTGCAGGGCCGGTTGCGGTGCTTTCTCTCATACCACTTGACTATCTCGTAACTCCTGCAAACTTTGTGACATTTCTTCTCTATCGCGTTATCACTGCGGGTCTCCTGTTCCTACTTTACCTTGGCAACAAAATAAGAACGAATCGAGGCTTCCAAAGCTTTATCGTTATTGCTGCGGGTGCAGCGGTATCCACGATGGTTGCGGCGATGCTTGCAAAATTTTACGGACATCAGTCGCCCTATTTCGCGGGCTTTATTCTTACGGCCATCTTTGTTTCCGGTGTTCTTCCCACGCCTTTTCGGGCAAGTTTATTTGCGTCAAGTATCGTGTATGCAATTTATCTCATGCCGCTCTTGTTTTATGACCGCATTACCAATGTTGCTTTTTTTGCATCAGCGAATATCCTGATACTTACCTGTATGAGCACTATGCTCCTGATGCGCTATTTCAGCAATAGGCATCTTTTCCGCGAATTTGGCCTGCAGTTTGACGTAGAGCAGTATAAGAATACCCTGGAAGACCAGGTAGAAAAACGAACCACGGAGCTTTTTAGAACTATCGGGGAACTGGAAGCCGAGATGCTGGAACGGAAAAGGGCCGAGGCGGAGCAGGAAAGCCTGATGCAGCAACTGCATGCTGTCTTGAAGAAAGTCTCTGTTTCCCGAAAGGAATGGCTCGCAACCTTCGACAGCATTACGGACATGATATCGATCCATGATATGGACTTTACTATCGTCAAGGCTAACAAGGCCTTTGCCGGATACTTCGGACTTGAAATTGCAGATGTTTTAAATAAAAAATGCTATGATTTTTTTGACTGCAAGGCTGATCTTGTGCCTGACTTACGGGAGAAGTCCTCACCGGCAGTGACCGAGATTTCAGATCCCGCATCCGGCAAAATCCTGCGATTTTCCGTATTCCCCTACTATGCAATTACCGGAGAGCTCGCAGGCACAGTTCACATTACAAGGGATATAACCGAGGAACGGGACAGGGAAATGAGGCTTATCATGAGCGAAAGGCTTGCTTCGCTCGGACAGATGGCATCGGGCATTGCCCATGAGATAAATAATCCTCTGGCGACGATCGCCGGCTGCTCTGAAGGCCTCATAAACAGAGTGAAGCAGGGCAGGATCGACCCCGAGCTCTTTGAAAGTTACCTGGCAACGATCCAGGAGGAAGTGATGAGATGTAAGGCGATCACAACAGGAATGCTTGCCATTGTGAGAAATTCCTCCTACGAAACGAAGGATTTCGATATGCACGAACTGATGGATAAGTCAATTGAATTGATTGCTTTTCAGGGCAGATTGCGGGACGTTGATGTGGTGAAGAATTATACCGAAGGACCACTGGAACTGCACGGAAGCGAAGGTGAATTGAAACAGGCAATTCTGGCAGTCCTCACCAATGCCGTAGATGCCATGCAGGAGAGAGGAACCCTGCAGATAGGCACGGAAATCCGGGGAAATGATGCCGTCATTTCCATACGTGATACAGGACCCGGCATTGTGAAAGAGCATATGAAGAGGATCTTTGACCCCTTTTTTTCGCTTAAGTCGAATAGCGGCGGAACCGGCCTTGGCCTGTCCATCGCAAACAGGATCATCAGTAACCATAACGGCCATATAACTGTTGATTCAGACGCCGGCAAGGGTGCGACCTTTGCAATAATGCTTCCGCTGAAAGGCGGCAGCACACCCTTGAGAGATATCACGACCTGACATGTCCTGTACATCCTGCTAAGCTTTGCCGTCACCGTTTATTTCCTGTAGAGCAGCAAGAAGAAGAGAGATCGATACCAGGGTACATCAGGTCAGGTCCACAAGAAGCTCATCCCTGATATCAGTAACATACTGTTACCGCCTAAGACGAAACCGCTGTAAGATACGGCATGGTTTGCTTTGGACATTGATGCCGCAACCGCTCCGTCATGAAGTCGGCTGTTTTGATAACAGGGATGGATACATACGGAAGGGAACGCGGGATGCAACCCTGCATGCATGCATTGAAAAGCCCGGAGACCGGATTGTCTTGCCCATAAGGAACGTTTCATTTACTCTTACAGCATGGAGAAACATAAGGATATCGAATCAAGATTCAGATACGAGCTGAAATCCGGCGGCATTTCGGCTACAACCATTCGCCTCTTTAAAAAAATCATCAACGACCATCACCGGGATAATTACCGGGAGATGCCCTGGCGCAGAACCAGAAATCCCTACCGGATACTGGTGTCGGAGATCATGCTGCAGCAGACGCAGGTCGATCGGGTTCTCAAGAAATACGCGGAGTTCATCACGACATTTCCTGATCTTCAAGCCCTCGCGCAGGCCCCCCTCTCAAAAATCCTCAGGGTCTGGCAGGGATTGGGCTACAACCGGCGCGCACTCTCTCTCAAGAGGCTGGCCGTGATTGTTATTCAGGAATATGCCGGCAAGCTTCCCGCTGAACCTGAAAAACTGGTCAGGCTGCCGGGTATCGGCCCCTATTCTGCTGCTGCAATCTGCGCCTTTGCGGATAATCGGCCGCGCCTCTTCATCGAGACAAATATCCGCAGAGTGTATATTCATTTTTTCTTTGCCGGCCGCAGGCATGTCAGGGATGCGGAGATTCTGCCGATCCTTGAAAAAACCCTTGACAGGAAGAGCCCTCGGGACTGGTACTATGCGCTTATGGACTATGGTGCAAAGCTCAAGAGAGAAGTAAAAAACCCGAACCGGCGCAGCGCCCATTACCAGAAGCAGGCGGCATTTCATGGCTCGACCCGACAGGTCCGCGGTCTCATCCTCAAGACCCTCCTGAAAAGTCCTGGCATGACAAAACCTGCTCTGAAAAAGACCCTGCCGACCATCTCCGGGGATCTTGATCAGGTTCTTGACGGGCTTATGAAGGACGGACTTTTGCAGCGGAAAAAAGGAAGCTTCATCATTCCCTAGGCATGTATCTGCGAGCTGGTATCTTTCGGCAGTTTCACGTCCGACGGGTTCCTACAGGGCGATCTCTTCCTGTCCAGAGATGACCGTGCGCTATCGAAAGGGGGTTATTCTGCGACTTCACCGGAAACCTGGAACTTTTTCATGAATTTCCGGTCTATATAATCCTTCAGCCTAAATGCCAGCCTCCCCTCCCAAACGATATTGTCCCTCCAGAAAATACCCCGGCCATTTCCCATATTGAAGATGAGAAGATATGTCTGCTGGGGGGTAAATTCGAACAACTCCCCACCGCTCAGTGATGCCAGCAGGTTATGGTAAAGGATCGGGTTCTGCCTGACAGCCTGAACACCAACCCGAGGAAGCCGGTAATGTTCAAGGCTGATGCAGTCGCCGCCGCCGAATATTTCCGGATAGCGAACGCTCTGGAGGAAGGAATTCACCAGCAGTCCCCCGTCCTCCCCAACAGGAAGCCCTGATCTTTTGAACAATGCCTGCGGGGTCACGCCCGTTGCAAGCAAAGCCATGTCATAGGGGACAACAGAATCATCATCAAGAGTGAGGGCACCGTCAGCAGCCTGCCGCACGTGGCTGCCTTCGACAATGGCAATGGACCTCTCCGTCAACGAGCGGTAGCACAAAGAGCGTACCTTGTCCGGCATATGTTTCAGGAGTCTCGTTCCTGCCAGAAGCGTTATCTTTATCTTCTTTCCAGCGTCATCGGCAATCTTCCATACATTCCCTGCCAGTTCAACACCTGCGGGCCCGCCGCCGATAACGCTTATATGCAGCTGCCTGTCCGCAATGCGGCGCAGAATGTACTCGCGGGCACTCAGGAGATTGACGATCGGCTTGACCGTAAAGATATTATCCTGCACACGTTCCGATCCTGGGAAAGGGATCTCACTCCCCGTATTGAATGAGACAATATCGTACGGGACAGTCTTCCCCGAGACGAGCAGAAGGGTCCGCTTTTCAGCATCGACCTGTGTCACTGCATCTTCAATAAATGAACCGCCCCTGTCCTCGACCATCTTTTTGACATGAAAACGAACTTCCTGGGGTCGATACCGGCCCGACAGCATTCCGGGCCCCATCCCGGAATAATAATGATATCCCGACGGGCTTATCAGGGTCACCTGCGCGTTGTTATCCCTCAGATCTTTCAGATGAAGGAGAGCCGTCAGATGGGCATGGCCTCCTCCAACAAAAACGACATTCCTCTCCATGGTGGTTCTCCTGTCGGATATGCCGGACAACGGCCCGCATAACGACTGTTCCGTAACGTTGCTCGTGAAAGCATTACGCTGCCATCGGTTATAACTATATCACGAACACGGCGGTCGTACCATGCTCGTCACTGCCATGCTTCGCAGTCAAACCAGCGGCCCTTCCCGTGTCATTGCCCTGCAATGGATTACTGTATTAAACTTATCCATGGACGCCATCCGGAAAGAGCTTGCCTCTCTGAACAGAAGTCTGGGGAGAATAGCTGACGCGCTCGCGCCGTCATTTGATGCCTCACTGCTGGAGCGGAATACTGCATGCAAGTGCAGTTCACGGAACGACACCCTGGTGATCAAGGGGGTCCGTTCTCCTGATCCCGTACATTTTGGCGAGATCATCGGTATTGATGACATCATTTCTGACCTCAGGGCCAATGCCGAGCAGTTCCTTGAAGGACTCCCCTGTAACCATGTACTGCTCTATGGCCCGCGGGGAACAGGCAAGTCTTCTGCTGTAAAGGCATTGCTCAACGCTTACGCTAAGCAGGGTCTCCGCATGATCGAGATGCCGAGAGACTCCCTGGTCCATATCCTTGAAGTAGCAGAGATCGTGCGGGACAGGAAGGAGAAATTCATCGTCTTTTGCGATGATCTCACTTTTGAAGAGGACGACAGGTCCTACCGGCAGATTAAGACCGTGCTTGAAGGCGGTCTCGAGACGAGGCCTGCAAACATGCTTATCCATGCGACATCGAACAGACGTCACCTCATGCCCGAGAAGGTCTCGGAGAATCTGCTTGATCCAAAGGACGAACTCCATCCGGAGGAGGCACTTGAAGAAAAAATAGCCCTGAGCGACAGGTTCGGCCTGAGGCTCGGCTTCCAGCACTTTGACGCTGACATCTACCTCAGGATCACGGGTAACTACGCGAAGCTCAGAAGGCTCAGGATCAGCGGGGAAGAGCTGAGAAGGCAGGCGATGGAGTGGTCAATATCGCACGGCAGCTTTTCCGGCAGGACTGCCCGGCAATTCATAGACAGCCTTGAAGGAAGACTGAAGAAGAAGCATCCTGCATAGTCTGCGACTCCTATTCTGTATCCTTGCGGTCTTACCCTCGAACCGCTCCGTGATCGCGCGTGATGGGTCTCACTTCCCTGACGCAGCCGTACCCTTTGTCCCATTACGCTAATCCCGAATGGCATCGTGAGACTCTCGCCTGCCCTTCTTCCCTCATATAGCTTTCTTCTATAAGTAGCAGCCTCTTCAGATAAGATCACATTCTTTTCGCCAGTTCTTCACAGTATTTTGGGAATATACAGTAAATCTCG
>QKDO01000085.1 GCA_003252075.1 Nitrospirota bacterium | reverse complement strand
AGTTAGAGGTACCGTTGAAACATAGAGAGATGGCGCAGATGATCGCCGTAACTCCGGAACATCTGAGCCGCCTGCTTAAAGCCCTGGAACATGATGGGGCGATAAAGAGAGATGGAAGCATGCTGACGGTCAGGAGTGCCGCAGCCCTGATGGCGGACTGCGAGAGCTAAGAGGCCCCCTGTCTCGACGCAATAAATTGCTATATATCTCCGACACTACCTCACGAGAACCCTAAAGATCAGCAGGCAATTCTTGACAATTATCAATGACAAACACCGGCAGACATGATAATTGTAAGTTGAGATATGATTGTGCGGTAGTTTCCCGATAAGGCCAAACCCTCCGTGAGGAGGGGGCGGAAAGCGGCGGGTCTTCAGAAAGATGGCCGAGCTGCCGAAGGATTAACCTTCTGGTAGCTCGGTCATTTTTTTGGATAAGGAGCATTGATGAGAGGGCAACAATCAGATGTGCGGACGAACAGAACAAAGCCGATCTTCATAAGTCTCCGGAGGGTTATTGCGATAATTCTCGGTGGGGTCTTCTTAAGTATCTCGATGTTCCCTTTGGTACACTCAATTTCCATTAGCGAACATCCCCATTTTATCTCTCTTGTTTATAAGAACTCGGGCCAGATCATCCCTTTATTATTTATGGATATGTTTAATGAATCTTATAGGACTAGTTATGAAAAAGAGAATGATTCTTCCGATATCCATACACTTATCAATAAAATGAAGTTGCTCCATAATAATATTTTCGTTGTTCGGCTTGGCAAGACCCTGGGCAAGACAATGCGAGTCGCAGTTAATCCCTCCGAAGAATATCTCTCCAAAAAAAGCTTAATAAAAATGCTAAGCGCTCTTCTTCCGGCCAGCTTCTGGCTGATCATAGGTTGGTATCTCCATAACACCTCTCCGCCTTTATAACCCTTCATTTCATAACTTAGGGAGAAGCTGCATTTTTCGTGAACAGCTCCGGAGAGGGGGCTGAAGACTTGTCTCCGGTAAGATGAGGAGGGTATGAAATGATACTGCGAACATCATATAAGATCATGGTGATAGCTCTTATGATCATCATGGTAAGTGCATTCACATTGCTGGCTGCACCTGGTCAGCCCGGTGTCCCTGGCGGTGGAAATGGCGGCGGCAACAAGCCCCCCACCGGCGAAGAAACGGGCTCCAACAACCTGTCGTTCCCGGTGATCCTGTCGGATAATGTGGGTCCGGCTGGCTTCCCGGCGGACGGCGCCTGGAAGTTCGCAACGATCGGCAGTACTGACGAATGCATCGGTGAAGAAGGCGTGATACCCGGAACGCCGGTACCGCCCGAGTACCTGTGCTACTACGGCGGGAAGGTCACCGTCGTTTCAGAGACGGGAGAGATCGTCATCGACCCTGAAAAGAAAGTCTGGTGGCTGCAGAAACGTACGCAGAACTTCTGGAAGACGCTGAGCGTTGGCCATGACGTCAGCACACCTCTGGTTGTGAGCGCGGTGGATGTCGGCGACTTGCTGGAGTCGAGCCCGTCGATCCAGGCGCGGCAGATCCGCGTCGAGTTCAACCTGCTGCAGAATGTCGACCCGGCTGACTCGGAACTCGGTAGCTTCGTAGGTCTAACCAACTGCGTGATTCCCACCACGGCGGGCGAGAACGTCGGTTGTTTCGCGGCCCTCGGCATGAGCGGAGCGGTACCCGGCACCGAGCAGTCCGGCAATGAGATGCAGGGCACGGATTTCGGTCCTGGTCCTGACCCCGGCCTGCTGACAGGCACGTTGACTCTATTTGACCCGGCCACGGTGCGCTCGACGACCCCGGATGTCGGCGGGATCGAGGCACTCGTTTATTCCCGATGTGCGCGCCTGGTTATCCAGAAGATCACTGGGAATCCGACCTGGGATGAGACTACCGGGCAGTGGGCCGGCGCGGGCGTGGGAGCCCCGTTGGTCAACATCGCGGCATATTCGAACACCAACCCGTGGTCGGTGGAGATTACCTCCGGCGGAAGCATCGTGTACGGCTACAACTGGAACGCCAAGTCCGCTTCTACGGGCACGTATCGCCTGACCTTCGTGCTTGACGGCAACGATGATGAGGGACCGGTGTGCACAACGCCGCTCGCTACCAGGTTCGAGCCGCTGGGGGGTACCCAGCTTGTGAACGTGGGCGAGAACAATCCTTCGCACATCATTCCTGCAGGTGATTCCGATCTCGGTGACGAGGGCGGTCTGGCCTACATCGACCTGATGCTGTCCACCAAGGGCGGAGGAGGGGGTAACAAAGGCAATAAACCCAATTAAGAAGTGCAGGATTGAGCTGATGTAGTGCGCCATAGCACTGCAGGCCGAAGACAGGCCGAGGAAGGGCTGGAAGACCCTCCCCGGCCATTTCCGCCACCCAGAAAAACACACCCCCTCGTGCATCAGAGGGAGGAGGAGACCATGAAAAACCGTTACCTGCAGTCACTGTCAGTTTCTGTTGGGGCCGCAATCCTGGCGGCGGCCCCCATGGCCGCTGCGCCCCCACCCAACTTCACCTGGTCGACGGTGGTGAACAACAACTTCCTGATGCCAGGCGCCCCATTCAACCGAACATTCAACAGCTACAACCAGCCATCGGTAAACCTGAACGGGCTGGTGGTCATGCGGGCGCGCAGTATAGGCGGGGGGGGACAGCCGGCGACCCACGGCATCTACACGCGCGACATGTCAGTGCTCGGCCCCGTCGTCAGGATACTCGACCGGAGCACCGAGGTTACCCAGCCGAACAATGCGCATTACCCGCCGACTGACCCACTCCTGACCAGGTTCATCGAGACCCCCTCCTTCCCGCGCATAGACATGGGTTCGGATACCATCGTCACCCGTGGCAACCATCAACCCACCTGGATCTACTCCCTGCCCGACGGCAGCGAGACCCGCGGCGGGACCACGGGGATCTATACCAACCCCTTCGGCCCGCTGATCACCGGCGCAGCCAAGCTTGGCGCCATCGCCGACTTCGAGTTCTTCTCGGTCCCCGGCCTCGAGCCGCCGACCATGTTTGATGTTTTCCCCGGGGCGCCATCGGTGACCAGACGGAGTACCATCGTGTTCAAGGGCAATTACACAATGCATGGCGTCGGCAAGACCGGGGTGTTCTTCCGCGACCTGAAGAACAAAGACATTTCTTCGTCAGAGGGCTTGTTGAAACCTGCGGCCGGTACCCAGCCAGTCGTGATGATCGCCAATAACACGGACACGGTGATCCCGGGCACCAGACCACCGGTGATCTTCGGCTCCACATCTCCACCCAGTGCAGCTGGCCCTAATGTGGTGTTCGCCGGCTTCGACAACGAGGAGGACCCGACCCTCGGCGGCATCTACCTTGCCCCGCTGGCATACAAGCCGCATCTCAGAACACTCGTCAGCATCGGCGAACAGGTTCCGGGACAACCTGTCGGCGTCACCTTCAACAAGCTCGGGGAGGGCGGCGCATTCGACGGCCGTTTCGTGGGCTTCTGGGGCGCCTGGGGGACGGAAACCCAGACCGTACGGCTGTACTGCCCGACCGAGGGCAACAAGGACCGCATCGCCTACTGCAATCGACGCCTGTACTGCAAGGACGGCGGGGTTGAGGAAGATACGAACAGCGTCTGCGATGGGACGGGCTGCTATCAGGAGAAAGAGGTACCGGTAAATCAGGGCATCTTCGTCCACGACGTCAGTCCTGGCACCACCCGAGCGGTGGCGACGACAGGAGCGGATTTCGACGAGTTCCTGTTCTGGAATTACTCCGGCAAGACCCCCTGCGTTAGCAAAGGTGGCGAAGGTGGTGAGGGCGCCGAGGACGACGGCGAACCGGCACGCTGGCGCTCATCTGCGTTTGTCGCCGTTTCCGGGCGCATTGACGGGACCTTTTACGCGGCATTCAAGGCAGTCAGAACAGACTTTGTTCTGGGCATATACCTGGGCGCGGGTCCCGGCCAGGCGATCCAGACCGTGGTCGACACCATGATGGACGGAGAGGAGCTAGATCCGGAGGCGCCGCCTGGTTCGCTCGTCACAGAGCTGGGTCTAGAGCGCGAAGGCCTGCGCGGCGACTGGCTAGCGATCAGCGCGAAAATGGGCGTCGAGGGCGGGTCCGAGGAAGAAGGCATGGCAGGGATCTACCTGACCCGCGTGCCGACAACCCCGCGGCGCTAGTAAGGGACTTTTCGATCCGGTAGCAAATGACAATGAGAGAAAGGAGTGGGAACATGAAAAATCTGCGAATCTCGGCACTGGTAATCTTGCCGTTATTGTTACTTGTAACTGGAGGAGCCTCGGCCGCGCCGAGCATATGCGCAACCGTATTGTCCGGCAGTGAGATGGAGTTTTGCGGCGTTGTCACTGCCGTCAGTTCGGCCGGCGAGGGCGGCGGCATAACCATTAAACTTGAAGAAGGGGTCGGTATAATCGTGAATGGGCTCGGCCCCATGAGTTTCTGGAAGCAGTCGGGTGTGGCCCGGCCCAAGGTCGGTGATCAGGTGTGCGTCGTTGTAGTGACCGTGCTTGCCAAGAACATCCTGATGTCGCTGACATATGTAGAGGACGGCACCTCGATCGAGGTGAGAGACCCGGTAACAGGCTGCCCATTATGGTGGAAGGGGAACAACGGAAAAAAAGAAGGGCAATAGATAGACGGATTGTGATGACTCAGAAAACAGGTGGCGGTAGAGCCAGTTACATACCGCCACCTCGCTTTTCTTTCGGTAGATCTTTTACATGCGAACTTCATCCTACTAAGAACTGACATGCGGTGTCCTATAACAAAATCAGCATTGGACTTGCCTAAGTTATAGACCTCACTGACGAAGCGGGAACATCAATAACCTTTTTGGTAATGCTGATAAAATCTTCACCGGCAACTCCTTCTTGCGTATATGCTGATATCAACAAGATCATAACTGCCGCCTTATGTATCTTTCTCACCTGCACCCTCCGCAAAGGCACTATTTGCATCAACTAAGATAAAGGACGAACGTAAAAAGAATATTTCATTCAGCAACCCGACCATCTTACTTCCTATTTATTGACAGGAGGAAGAAACTGACAAGCCATCTCACGTCGTCCCGCGCTGCATGCTTTGCCGGTTAAGGGACAGTAAATTATTTCTTCACATAATCGCTCAGGCAGCATTTCCTGAGATGGAGACACAGGGTCTTCCTGCCTCATCTCTTCAGTCAGTAATTATGCGCCAGGGCAGCCGCAGCCCATTCGGCATCATGCTTACATAGTGTGGAAGACCCTTTAGCAGGTCGGAGCTCTACGGAACCTTGATGCCGGAGATGTTTGCGATAATCCACTCGCCTTTTTTGTCTACCTTTTCCTGTATCCTGATCGAGGCATGAGTAAAGGTGAGCTTTTCACCCTTGCGGTATTCCCGGTTATCAGCGAGCACTTCCAGGGTTATCTTGCTGATGTCGACGACATGTCCCTGCGTACCCATATAGGTCTTCTGGCTCAGGGGGACAGAGGATATTGTGCCGAGCTGCAGTTCCACCACACGGTACTGCCGGTCTTCAAAGTATTTTCTGATCACAGTGCCCACCGTATCCTGAGAAGGAGCTACGGTACAGGCAGCAAGAAACACTGCTGCCATGCCGATGAAGATGATGCGAGAGAGGCGGTCAGGTCCGGACAAGCTGCTTACCTGCTTCGTATGCTTCTTTCATTGCCGTTGGATGTTCAAGAATGGCACCTTTGGCATCCACCTGAAGGAACCCGAGCACTTCGTGGGACGGCACACTGACGGTCCGGAAGAACGCCTTGGCAGTCGCATCCCCGCACTGAATGCCGATGTCCCGCTTCATTCCCCCCACCAGCATGAGGAGTCCCTTCCGCCCATGCGGCCCTTCCGGGATGGTCCTTTTCAGCAGGTACTTCTCACACCAGAAGGACTGGCACCGGTCCACCATTGCCTTGGCCTGTGCGCTCATGCCGAAGAAAAAGATCGGGGAGGCAAGGATGATCCTGTCCGCCTCCCTGATATCCTGGTATACCTCGACCATGTCATCATCGATAATGCATATGCCGGTCTTGTCGCAACCGCCGCAATCCTGGCACGGCCTGATGCGCATGTAGTTCAGCTTATGTATCTTTACGTCGTGTCCCTGCTCCCGAACAGCCCGCACCGCTTCATTCAGCAGGAGCTCGGTATTGCCGTCAATGCGGGGACTGCCCAGGAATGCGAGGACTCTCATGGTTTAGTCCACCTTTTTGAATGCCTGCTTCTTTGCCTTGCAAACAGGGCATTCATCAGGGGCTGCGCCTTCGACCGTCATGCCGCAGACCTGGCACACATAGTAGTCGGTTTCTTCGTTCTTGCCGAGATTCTCGAGGGCCTTCTTATAGAGGGCTGCGTGGATCTTTTCGACCTCGTTGGCATAGACAAAAGTCCGTTCCGCAAGCGCATTCGCTTCAGCCTTTGCCTCCTCGATCATCTTCGGATACATCTTCTGGAACTCAAAGGACTCCCCCTCTATAGCCTCGCCCAGATTTTCCTTTGTTGCTTTGATACCGCCGAGTTCGCGCAGATGATTATGCGCATGGACGGTCTCCGCCTCTGCCGCTGCCCTGAAGAGCTTTGCGACCTGCTTGAAACCCTCGGCCTCTGCCTTCTTTGCAAAGGCAAGATACTTGCGGTTTGCCTGTGATTCCCCGGCAAATGCCTCTTTCAGATTCTTGTCCGATTTTGATGCCATAAGTTCTCTTCCTCCTTTTCTTGTTGTATGTATTTCCCGCTGATTTCCGGGCGTTCTTCATGTAGATACGCGCACACTGCCATGAGAGCCTCACCGGCCGCTCTGCAGTCCTGCCCCTCTCTGCCGGCGACTTGAGGCGCGGGACTCTTCTCTACCCTTCGAGTATTCCCTGCTCTTCCCACATGAACCAGTCGCCGGTATCCTTCAGAAACGTATAGGTGTTCTGCAGGATCGAATAATGCTCCTGTTCCTCGTCTGCAAGCGCAGAGAAAAGTTTTTTCTCTTTGTCATCAGTTGCATCAACAGCGGCCTTCCGGTAGAATTCATATCCCTTTGCCTCGAAATCGAGCGCCACCTTCACCGCATCCATCTCATCTGTTGAGGCGGAGATGCGGCTCATCATCTGCTCCTTGAGTTCAGAGAATACTGTCTTGATCTCGCTTTTGGGACGCTTTTTCTCGATCTTCAGATCCAGTCCCCTCAGTATCTCGGTCAGCATCTTAAGATGCCGGTTCTCATCCTTGATGAACCCTTCGAACATCCTCCTTGCAAAAGGATGGCTCGTTCTCTGCGAGGCCTCATGGTAAAACTTCATGGCATCGGTCTCCATCCTTACTGCTGTATCAACCGCTTTGCTCACCATATCATTCCTCCGTGTGAAAAGTTCCCAGCCCTGTTCAGAAACCATTCTACTACAAAATAGACGGAAATCCTAAAACCGGACGACCCCTGCATGGACATCCGGGCAAGCGTCCCATGCAACTATTACGTTCAACTCTTATGCTGTTTTTTCCATCGGCTTCCCGCAGCAGACGAGCGTTCCCGCCCCTGCATGGGTAACGGAAACTGCATTCCCGCATATCGCACACCGATAGTTTTCTCCCACTGTTGTCATCGAGGAATCTCCTTTCGCATGTTATTCTGAGACATTCCTATTTCGTTATTTCCCTGATTGTTTGCCACGGACTATGGAGTCTGCACCTGCAAACACCTCAGCGTTACCATACCGTGCTTTGGGGTCCCGACAGGTGCTGCATGCGGTAAGCACCGCTTAACTCGATCCGGGGCATTAACGCTTTTACCGAACGCTGCCTCTGCCTACCGGACGGACTGCCCCTCTTCACTCACAAGGAATTTTTGCCCCCCGTAACTTTCGCGGTGAACGACATTGCCGTTGCTGCCGAATCAGGGCAATCGATCATCGGCATATGCTTGTTCTCACGGTCTGCCCCTACCGAAGCGTCTTTCGGATAATCATCCCGCAACAAACCTTATTCTGAACGGTGCATCGCCCCTGTTACCCTATTTTTTCAAACGCATTCTTGCCAGCCCTGCATATTGGGCATTTCCAGTCGTCAGGAAGGTCCTCGAACTGTGCGACCTGATCCGCCTCTTTATACAGCCACTTACAGGTTGCGCATCTCCAGAGACCAAAATCCTTTCGCTCTCCAGTCTTTCCGGCAACTTCCCAGCCCTTTTCCAACCAATCCTCCAGACGCGGCGGGTAATAACCGGAAAATATGGTCTTATCGGTCGCATCTTCCATGGAGACATGGATGACAACGTCGCCCTTCTTCACAACATAACCCCATGTGAACACCTCACGAGACTCAGGGCCTGATGCCTTGCCTGAGAAGGTGAAGGCATTGCCGCTCCTTTTCACTTTGGTCCAGCTGTAACAGCAGGGCAGGACCGAGGTACAGCCGCATCTGCCATTCTTCAGTTCCAGGCCATCAACCCGGTAGCCCCCGGATATTTTTTCGACAGAAATTTCCATGCTTGTCTCCGAAAAGATAGATTCCGTTTATCAGGAAGCGATCAATGGATCGTCGCCTCTCTTTTGAAAAACCTATAATTGCAGGACGGGCAGAGTGTTTCCTCTTCGTCGGTCCAGAGTTCTACCTCGGATCCGCACTGTGTACAGGTGACGAATTCCGGTACCGGCACATTCTTGGTGCTGCAGGGGCTTTTCTGTTTCTGCGCAGGATCACTGCCCCGCATGTGCCTTCCTCCAGCCTTCCTGCGCTAAACGCTCCATCCTGTCGATGCCCCATTTCTTGATCTCATCAAGGTATTTTCTCGGATTGATCTTGGCAAGTTTTACCAGTTCCTCCCGCTCTTTCACCGAATCGATATGATCGGTCGGATAGACACCGCGCCAAGTGCAATAGCCCTGGTCAAAGAGATACTCGGGCGTAATTTCAGCACCGGAAAGCTTATGTGCCATAAAGCGGGCAACATCCATGTCATATTCGATGATCCAGTCGTTGTCCCTCAGCATGTTCTCAGCATTAAAAGAAACGTCCGCCGCACATTGCGGACAGAAAATCCTGTTGACAACCTCCACAGGCATGATCTCATCCCGGAAATTGAGGCTTGCCGTAAGGGTCCCGCACTTACACATCATTTTGTGGTCAATACACATGTCATATCCTCCTTTCGTGCCCGTTCCTGCAGACCGGGCATACGCCGTAAAATTCAATATGGTTACCGGTGATCCTGAAGTCTCCCCTCACCTGTTCCGGAATATCGAGCATGAAATCCGCGTGGATATCCTTGACCCGCTTGCACAAGGTGCAGATCAGGTGGTGGTGCATCTTCTTGAAAGGGTCGAACCGCTTCTTTGCAGGATCTATCGTAAGCTCGATAATATATCCCTTTTCCCTGAGAGCGTCGAGTGTTTTATAAACCGTCGCTAAGGACATGGTAGGAAACTGTACAGAAACCGCCTTATAGATATCCTCTGCAGAAGGATGATCAGGGTTTCCCTCAAGAAAGCCCAGAATCGCCAACCGCTGTGGTGTAAGCTTTAAACCTATATCTTTGAATTTCTGCATATATTTTCTATTCATAACTTATCTTATATAATATCTTTTATCATATAATAATCATTCTTGTCAAGAAGCAATGGTCACAGGGAAAATGAAGATACGGCCTCAGCCGATCCAGCCCGTTACTCCTAAAGAATATGCTTCTGTTCCCGGCATGGTAAGGCAATGATATAGGAATGTATACGCAGACGATGCTTATCGGCCAGGTTGCATCGGAATAAATTGAATAAATGACAGTGTGACTCTTGAGCGGCAGCGAACAAGAGGTGTCTGCGTTAGCCTTCTTCATATTCCGATGGCAATTCTTCTGCTTCAGTTTTATTGGCCATAGGAAAGTGTTAATCGGCATTGAATATTGCCCCATCATCGGCGTCCAATTTTGACCCGCCTATGTGAGCGCTCCCTGCTTTCATACCAGTCGGATACGATATCGACCACCGGGACAATCTTGGGTGCCGATTAAGCCCAAAAATTGGTCAAATTGTCGCGCCGATTAACATGCTGAAGGTCACGCATGGATAGTTATCACATTCCGCGCTCCAAAAGAAAAAAGGGGCTGCAGGAAGACCCGCAACCCCTTGAAAAGTCTGGTGAACCGTGGAGGATTCGAACCTCCGAGCCGCTGATTAAGAGTAATCCAAGATTACCCTCAGACGTTTTCCGTATAGTTCCTTTTAGTTCTGTTTATTACGGTTTACAGTAATTTAGGAGGGAGGGGTTTTCCCTCCCTTTCCCTCTGTTTCCGTCTGTC
>QKDO01000109.1 GCA_003252075.1 Nitrospirota bacterium | reverse complement strand
GTCAGCACTTGTGAAACCCCCGACTTTTCCGTGATCTTCTGCTTCTGCTCTTTGACCATGCCACCGATATCAGCTGATTCAGACACCGCATGACCGATAAAGACTAGGGCAACAACGACGGCAAGAACGACAAAAAAAATCTTTGCTTTCATGGCTTCCTCCTCTAGTAATGACTTGTCTTGAATATTTATAATCATAACAGAAAATCAACCTCTTGCAAGATATTTTTGGGCGGTGATTTTCCGGCTATAACGCCATCATATAACGATGGTATAGGAGTATACCATATGGCTTTTTTCGCTGTATCGGCAGCAAAGGAAACTCTCCTGAGGGAGCGGATGGAGACGCTTGGCCTTCGGGAGGAAGATATCGAGGAATCCTTCATCCGTTCAGGCGGGAAAGGCGGACAGCATGTAAACAAGGTCTCAACCTGCGTTCATCTCCGGCACCTTCCCACGGGGATCGAAGTCAAATGCCGGGAGGAACGTTCTCAGTCATTAAATAGATACCGGGCCCGGGTTTTATTACTTGACAAGATCGATGCTATGGTCCGAGGAAAAGCGAGCGCAGCACAGCAGCGTATTGAAAAACTCAGAAGGCAAAAGAGAAAAAGATCGAAGCGGGCAAAGGAGAAGATGCTTGCCGACAAGCATGCAAAAACCACAAAAAAAGTACTTCGCTCCCGCGTCTTTCCGGATGACGCATAATATCCTGGAAACACTATACGCCCGGCTGTATAAAGCGTTCGGGCCGCAATACTGGTGGCCGGCCGAGACCTCCCTGGAGATGGCAATCGGCGCAATACTGACCCAGAACACCAGCTGGTCGAACGTAGAAAAAGCCATACAAAACCTCAAGAAACATTCATTGCTGTCAGCGCGGGCACTCCACGCTGCTGATCCCGAAGGCCTTGCGCAACTGCTGCGCTCTGTCGGGTATTTTAATATCAAGACAAACCGGCTCAAAAACTTCATCGGCTTGCTCATGAACGAATATCGGGGAAGCATGAAAGTGATGGGACAGGAAGACCTTCCGGTGATCAGAAAAAAATTGCTTTCTGTCAATGGCATCGGTCAGGAGACAGCAGACGCTATCCTGCTGTATGCACTTGAAAAACCGGTGTTTGTAATAGACGCCTATACGAAAAGAATTCTCTCCCGGCATGATATACTGAATTATGATCTGCCGTATGAAGCCTTTCAGCAGCTATTCCACGCAGGAATCAGGAATGAGGTACGGCTTTTCAACGAGTACCACGCCCTTCTCGTCAGACTTGCAAAAGATTTCTGCAGGACAACACCATGCTGCAGCGGATGCCCTCTGGAGGGGCTCTGAAGATGGTTAGAGCTGTTACCCAGCTGCTTGTTGCATTGATGCTGCTCTTCGGGTTCCTCACGCTCTTCCCCAAGGCTTTACGGGAATTTCGTACGGGCAAGATAACCAAAGGCCTTATTTCCTTGCTGCTGGGTCTCGGTGCGCTGTTCTTTTCCTGGATGGCTTTTTACTACGCGTATCTATTCTTCAGAAAGTAACCTGTCATCCGATGCTGCTGCACCTTCCGTATCTTCTTCTTTTTCTTCGTCGTCCGTTATCTCCTGAAGGGAGTGAAGACTGAATGATTCTTTTCTCTTCTCACTGTCATCGGCAAGGATCTGCCGGAAGCGCCCCAGAACGCCTCTCATCTCTGTATGAAACTGTCTCCGCATCATCCTCAGCTCAACGATCTCTTCATGTACGGCCAAGACCTGCTCATGGGATCTCCCAACCAATTCCTCTGACTGTTGCATTGCCTTTTCAACGAGCCGGTCAGCTTCTTTTCTGGCGAGGATCTTGTACTCATCAGACATCTGCTGAGCTTCCTGAAGGGTCCGTCCCAGGAGGTTCTCCATTTCCCAGAACCGCCTGACCTCCTCGTCTGTCTGCTGCAGACGTTCCTTAAGCACCGCGTTCTCTCTCAGCAGATCCTCGATCTCCTCCCGGATTAGCTCAAGGAATGCGGATACCTCTTCCGTATGGAAACCCCTGAATCTCACAGGGAATTGCTTCTGCTGTATATCGAGCGGCGTGATCCTCATCGAGCTTATTATACAATAACTCGCTTCCTTTCACCCCTGTGTCACCTGCTGCCTGCCGATAATAATAAGATGCCGCATGCTGTCCTGAAAGGGGAGGATCATATCATGCCTCCTGATTCTCCGGCCGACGACACCCCTCAGCTCTTCGTCAACCTTGGGCCCCTTGCTCAGAATAAGCACGCCATTTTTCTTGAGTATCCTTTCAGCTTTATTGATAAATTCATGTATGCTGAAAAGCGCGCGTGTTACCGCAGCATCGAACCGCTCTCCGTGAACATCTTCTACGCGTATATTGATGATCCTGAGCCCATCAAGGCGCAGCGCCCTCTGGATATGTGCAAGAAACTGTGTTTTCTTCTGCGAGGGTTCCACAAGCGTCATGCCGAGTTCTGGTCGCATGATCTTCATCGGGATACCCGGAAATCCCGCACCACTCCCGATGTCGGCAACCGTTCGGACATCTGCGGCAAGAACTTTGTGGAACAGCAGGGAGTCGAGGAAATGCTTTATGACAATGTCCCTATCAGTCTGCAGCCCGGTGAGGTTATATGCCCTGTTCCATTTCTTCAGCTCCGCGAGTAAAAGAGAAAAAGCTTCGAGCTGTTCTTCGGTATAAGAAATCCGGAGCATATCGAGGCCCTTGATGAAGAGTTCCCTTGCTTCTCCCATAACCCCTATCAGCGAGGGCGGTGTATATCATCATGTTTACTGCCTCTGACGACAGTACGATGTATATCCGCACTAGTCCTTTTCGACAACCTTTGCAATGCCGACGATCTTTCCCTCATCGATATCCATAAGCTTTACCCCCTGGGTATTCCGGCCAAGCAGGGATATATCTTCTGCCCTGGTGCGTATGAGCTTGCCCGCACTGGTGATCATCACGACTTCATCCTCATCCCGGACGAGCATCAGGCCTGCCACTTTTCCGCCCTTTTCGGTGAGTTTCAGGGATATAACGCCTTTGCCTCCCCTGCCCTGAAGAGGATAATCCTCTATTTTGGTCCTCTTCCCGAGGCCGTTCTCCGCAGCGGTAAGTATCGAAGTCTTTTCATCAACGACCTCAGCTGCGACCACCTCGTCTTTTTCCTCGAGCTTTATGCCGCGGACACCTGTTGCCGTTCTCCCCATATCCCTCACATCTCCTTCATGGAACTTGATTGCTAACCCGTTCAGCGTGCCGATGATCAGGTCATTGCTGCCGCTGGTCTTTCGCACCGCAATCAGCTCATCCCCCTCATCAAGGGATATGGCGATGATACCTTTGCCCCGCGGATTACTGTACGCAGTCAGCGCAGTCTTCTTGACCGTGCCGTTCTTGGTAAACATGACGAGATATCCTTCCTTGAAATCGCGAACCGGAAGCGCCGTCGTGATACGTTCACCTTCAGAGAGCTGGAGCAGGTTGACCAGCGCCTTTCCCTTGGCCGTCCTGCCCGCTTCGGGCAGCTGGTAGGTCTTCAGCCAGTAGAGCCTTCCGAAGTTCGAGAAGAAGAGCATATAATCATGCGTGGAGCCGATAAAGAGCTGTGCGACAAAATCCTCCTCCTTCGTCTCCATGCCGGTGAGGCCTTTTCCGCCCCTCCGCTGGCTCCGGTATGCGCTCAGGGGGTTTCGTTTGATATATCCCTGATGGGACAGGGTAATGACCATCTCTTCTTCCGTAATGAGGTCTTCAATGGTTATCTCCCTGGTATCCTCGCTTATCTCCGTCCTTCGCTCGTCAGCATATCTGTTCCTGATCTCAAGAAGCTCATCTCGTATGATCTTTGAAACGAGCTTCTCGCTCCCGAGAATAGACCTCAGCCGTTCGATCTCCTTCAGGGTCTCCGTATATTCGCTGACGATCTTTTCCCGCTCAAGTCCGGTGAGCCTTTGCAGCTTCATGTCCAGGATTGCCTGGGCCTGGACCTCCGTAAGCTGATATCCCTGCATGAGCCCGTTCCGCGCCTCTTCCGGATTTCTGGATTTTCTGATAAGCGCAATAATCTCATCAAGATGGTCGAGGGCTATCTTGAGCCCTTCCAGGATATGTGCCCGCTCCTCAGCCTTTCTGAGCTCAAACCTGGTCCTTCGCAGGATGACGTCACGCCGGTGCTGAAGGAAATGGTTGAGCAGGGTGTTCAGCTTGAGCACACGCGGCTGCCCGCTTACCAGCGCAAGCATGATAATGCCAAAGGTCGTCTCCATCTGCGTATGCTTATAGAGATTGTTCAGCACCACCTCAGCCATGGCGTTGCGCTTCAGCTCGATGACGACCCGGATACCGTCCCGGTCCGATTCGTCCCGGATATCGGAAATGTCTTCGATCTGTTTTTCCCGCACAAGCTCCGCCATCTTTTCGATAAGCCTGGCCTTGTTGACCTGATAGGGCATCTCAGTGATGATGATATTTTCTCCCCCGCGGTGTTCCTTTTCTATCTTGGCCTTTGCCCTGACTTTCACCAACCCCCTGCCGGTAGTATAGGCATCCTTGATCCCGGCAGTTCCGTGGATAATGCCTCCGGTCGGAAAGTCCGGCCCTTTGATCACGGTCATCAGCTGCTCCACCGGCGTGTTCCGGTCTTCCAAAAGCATAAAAAGACCGTCGATCACTTCTCCCAGATTATGCGGCGGTATGTTGGTCGCCATACCGACCGCTATGCCTGCAGCACCATTAATGATGAGGTTGGGTATCTTTGAAGGGAGCACCTTCGGCTCCTCGGTCGTCTCATCGAAGTTGGGTATGAAATCGACCGTTTCTTTGTCAATGTCCGACAGAAGCTCTTCGGCAATCTTTGCCATGCGCGCCTCGGTATACCGGTATGCAGCTGCCCTGTCCCCGTCGATCGAGCCGAAATTGCCCTGTCCGTCGACGAGCATATAGCGCAGGTTGAAATCCTGTGCAAGCCTTACCATGGCATCATATACCGCTGAATCGCCATGAGGATGATATTTCTTGAGCACCTCCCCCACGACGCCCGCGCTCTTCGAATATTTCTTGTTCGGGAGCAGGCCCTCTCTGAACATTGCATAAAGGATCCGCCGCTGTACCGGCTTGAGTCCGTCCCTGACCTCGGGCAGCGCCCGACCGATGATCACGCTCATCGCGTAATCGAGATAGCTGATTTTCATCTCTTCTTCGATATTTATAGGAAGCTTTGACATATATTGTTGGACCTTTCTCCTGATATATACTCTGCGCTATCTATCCCCATGTCTGAGGCCATTTATCCGCTCCTCGACAGAATGCTTGAGCCTGATGGTCGCGATTACCTTCTCTCCCCTGAGGATATAATCGACATCGAGGACATCGTCTGTGCCGAAAGCTAACGGGAGATACAGCGGCCTCCATTCATAGCCAATGACGGACCCCTGTTCACCCAGAATTGCCTGCACTTGTGTTCTATTATATGAGGGGTGGCGACGAATGAACTGTTCTGCTGCAGGGACAGCATGCTCTGCAGTCTGTCCCGCGATGATCCGGTAAGAGAACGAAGGAGCACACGGCGCAAACGTATAACGGTCCCCCTCCTTGTCCAGGATGGCAATGGTCTCGAGGTCATCGGCGTAATTGCCGCCGTAAAGGATCAGCGCATAGGTGCCCTGAAGGTCCCCACCCTTTGCCGGAGCAGTCTTCAGGTTTTTTCCGCCCGCACATGCCTGCAGAAGCACCATGCAACAAAGCATTGCCGAGCCAGCCAGAAACTTCCTTGCTGCATAATGCAGGAGGCACCCTTTCATCGCATAACCGGAAACTCAGATATCAATGTTTCTCGCCTCAAGGGCGTGCTTTACAATAAAGTCTTTCCTCGGTTCCACCTGGTCACCCATGAGGATGGTGAATATTTCGTCAGCCTGGACACTGTCCTCTATGCTTACCTGAAGAAGCGTTCGCTTTGCCGGATCCATCGTCGTCTCCCAGAGCTGCTGGGGATTCATCTCACCAAGACCCTTGTAGCGCTGGATGTTCAGTCCTTTCCTTGCAGCCTCGAAGACATAGCGGCAGAGCTCCGTTGTTGTGGGGATTTCCTTCTGTCCATCTTTTGTCGTGACTTTATACGGGGGTACACCCATATCCCGAATGGCCGTATAGAGGGCCTCAAGTTCACGGTATTCAGGTCTGTTCATTCCTTTGTCGCTGCTGTCCAGCACCATCTTGTAGTTCTGGCGGGTTATCTCGACGCCATATCCCTGATGCTCCTCATCGTCATAGATATCACCGACCGCCATTCCCGGTATTTCCGCCTTCATCTTTTTCAGAAGCTCTTTCAGCCCTGCCTTGTCCTTCAGGATGGCTTTGTCGGTACCTTCTCTCAGGAGAAACCTTAGAACAAAAGGGTCTTTTCTCCTTCGCTCGAACCATTCGATCAGGCGTTCATAGCTGGTGAGCTTCTTCAGAAAGGGCACGAGCGCCTTGCCTTTTACCTCCTGCCCCTTGAGCGGAACAGCGATATCCTCAGATGCAAGATCCACCAGCATGTTCTGCATCTCCTGTTCATTCTGCACATATTTCTCCGTCTTGCCCTTCTTCACCCTGAAGAGTGGCGGTTGGGCTATGTACAGATATCCCTTCTCTATGATCTCCGGCATCTGCCGGTAGAAAAACGTGAGCAGGAGCGTCCTGATATGGGCTCCGTCAACGTCCGCATCGGTCATCAGTACGATCTTGTGGTAGCGGATCTTCGCTATGTCGAAATCGTCTTTGCCGATACTGGTACCGAGAGCGGTGATAAGTATTCGTATTTCCTCTGATCCCAGCATCTTGTCAAAGCGGGCCTTTTCGACATTGAGGATCTTGCCCCTGAGCGGCAGGATCGCCTGTGCTCTCCTGTCTCTGCCCTGTTTTGCTGAACCGCCTGCAGAGTCTCCTTCAACAATGAACAATTCACTGAGGGCTGGGTCCTTCTCGGAGCAATCGGCAAGTTTCCCCGGCAGGCCGGTGTCCTCAAGAGCTCCCTTCCTTCTTGTCAGCTCGCGCGCCTTTCGGGCTGCCTCTCGGGCCCGAGCCGCCTGGATGGCCTTCTCGATGATTTTTTTCGCGATAGAGGGGTTCTCTTCAAAGTATGCGGCGAGCGTCTCGTTTACGATCGATTCCACAATGCCTTTGGCCTCACTGTTGCCGAGCTTCATCTTGGTCTGCCCCTCGAACTGCGGGTTCGGCAACTTGACACTGATCACGGCCGTCAACCCTTCCCTGATATCATCGCCCGATATCGAGTCCTTGCCATTTTTAATGATATTCGAGGACGACGCATAGGCATTTGCCGTTCGGGTAAGCGCAGACTTGAATCCCACAAGATGCGTGCCGCCCTCACGGGTATTGATATTGTTGGCAAAGGTAAAAATCGTCTCGGCATAGCTGTCGTTATACTGAAGAGCCACCTCAGCCACAATGCCATCCTTTTCTCCCGTTATATAGACCGGTTTGGGATGAAGCGGCGTTTTGTTCTTGTTCAGATGCTCTACGAATGACACGATGCCGCCCTTATACAGGAACTCCTGGCTCTTATCGGTACGTTCGTCCATAATCACTATCTTGAGCCCACGATTGAGGAACGCCAGCTCACGCAGCCGCTGGGAAAGGACGTCATAGCTGAATTCCAGCATCTCGAATATCCCAGCATCGGGCTTGAACGTCACCTTGGTGCCACGGCTTTTTGTCTTGCCGACGACGACGAGAGGGCCGGTCGGCTTTCCCCGTTCGAACCGCTGCTGAAAGACCTGTCCGGTCTGCTTGATCTCCACTTCAAGCCACTCGGACAGCGCGTTTACGACCGAGATGCCGACACCGTGAAGACCACCGGATATCTTATAGGCAGTTGACTCGAACTTACCGCCGGCATGAAGCTCCGTCAGTACAACTTCGGTTGCGGTCCGGCCTTCCGTATCGCCGGGATGCGGTCCGGTAGGTATACCCCTTCCGTCGTCCGTTACGGTGCAGCTGTTATCATGATGAAGGATGACCTCGATATTACTGCAGTATCCTGCGAGAGATTCATCAACGCTATTGTCCACCGCCTCGTACACCAGGTGGTGAAGGCCGTCAGGTCCGGTCGACCCGATATACATTGCCGGCCGTTTTCTTACAGCGCTCAGGCCCTTGAGTATCTTGATATCTTCAGCGCCGTAGCTTGATTCACTGCCGCTCTCTTTTTCTTCCATGGTACCTCGTTTTCTTTGAATTTCCTGCATCGCCCGTTACAGCTTTTATATTCTCATCGGCATGATCACACAACGGTAATCTGCGTCCTGTTCATCTCGTATAAGCACCGGATGCAGGGCTCCCTGCATATCGAGCATCACGTTTTCCGAAGACATCACGTCGATGATATCAATCAGGTATCGGGCATTGAGCCCCAGCACGATTTTCTCTCCCGTATATTGCGCTGCCACCTCATCGGTGGCCTCTCCCATGTCCGGGTTTGAGGTGGCAACCATGACCTTGTTCTCATCAACCTCCATCTTCACCGCGTTCGTCTTGTCCTTGGCCATGAGCGATACCCTTCGGAGAGCCCGGGAAAAGGCAGCCCGGTTGACGATCATCCTCTTGTCATTTGCCGACGGAATGACCTGCTCATAGTTGGGGTAGGTACCTTCTATAAGCCGCGTCAGGAACTGGATATCCCCAATCGTAAAGAGCACGTGGTTCTTGCTCAGCGTCATCCGGATGTCGGAGTCTGTCTTGTCGAGCACTTTTCTGAGCTCCCCAGCAGCCTTCTTGGGAACGATCATCTTCTTTTCTTCCGCAATCCTCCCTTCAATGCTTTTCGTAATGGTAGCGAGCCGGTGACCGTCTGTTCCGACAGCAGAAAGTTTGCCGGGCATGACATGAAAAAGAAGTCCGTTCAGCGTATAGCGCGTATCGCTGTCGCCGGCCGAGTAGACCGTTTTTTCGATAAGGTCTGCAAGGGTCTTGGCCGGTATCGTAATCTCTTCCATATCCTCCATGCCGGGCCAGGCAGGAAACTCTTTCGAAGACAGACATGCCAGCCTGAATGAACTTGCCCCGGCCCTGATCTTCAGCCACTGATCATCAACAGATTCGCAGACAAGATCCTCGTCAACCTCCCTGACGATCTCGAACATCTTTCGTGCAGGAATACAGATCTTCCCCTCCTTCTCCACCGTTACCGACAAGGGCTCCTTCAGCGCCGTTTCAAGATCCGTAGCCGTAATGGAGGAGACTCCTTTGCCGGCATCAAGGAGAAAGTGGCTCAGGATCGGCATGGTGTTTCTCTTCTCAACGATATTCTGAATATTAGAAAGCTTCCCCTGCAGTTCGTCCTTTGAAACAACAATCTTCATGGCCCCTCCTTAATCTTTTATCTTCTGAAGAAGATTTTCAATGATGCGGTTGAAAGATTCATCCTTTGACCGGCGATCTTCCATCTGTTTACAGGCATAAATAACGGTCGCATGATCCTTCCCGCCGAACGCCTTGCCAATATCGCTGAGAGAAGATCCCGTAACCTGCTTCGCCAGATACATGGCGACCTGACGGGGAAGCGTAATGTCCTTGGTCCTTCTCCGCGCCTTGATATCTGTTATCTTAAGACTGTAAAATTCGCATACCGCTTTTTGTACGGTGTCAACGGTTATCGGCCGATGATCGTCATGTATGACATCTTTCAGCATCTTTTTTGTCTTTTCGATGGTTATATCTTCCCCGGAAAACGACGCCTGCGCAGCAATCCGGATGAGGGAGCCCTCAAGTTCCCGGATATTGGACTTGATCCCGCTTGCCAGAAAATGAACCACCTCCTCCGGGATGTTCCGGATATTCATCATCTCTGCTTTCTTGTATATGATGGCAATCTTTGTCTCGATATCGGGCGGCTGAATGTCGGCGATAAGCCCCATGGTGAACCGTGATCTCAGTCTGTCGGTAATATCACTGATCTCTTTGGGAGACCGGTCGCAAGACACGACGATCTGCTTCTGTTTCTCATAGAGTGAATTGAACGTATGGAAAAACTCCTCCTGAGTCCTTTCTTTTCCCGCAATAAACTGGATATCATCGAGTAAAAGGAGGTCAAGGTTCCGGTATTTTTCCTTTAATTCTGTCATTCTGTCATGCCGCAGGGCACTGACGACCTCTGTGATGAACTGCTCTGTCGGTATATAGAGGATCGAGACCTCGTGCCGCGTCTCCATCACCCGGTTGCCGATCGCGTTCATAAGGTGGGTCTTTCCCAGTCCTGCCCCGCCATAGATAAAAAGCGGATTGTATATCTTGCCCGGAGTTTCTGCAACGGCAAGGGCTGCAGCATGGGCAAACTGATTGCTCATAC
>QKDO01000014.1 GCA_003252075.1 Nitrospirota bacterium | reverse complement strand
CTAATTATAGCAACCCTTCAGCCGAAAACGCATCGGAGAGCTTCTTTATAAGTTATTTTCACTGAGGGCGTGCAGTGCCCTCTGACGGTGATACGGCATGTCGTCCGATAACGGGCGGAATGCAGATTGCGGGCTCAAAAGGAGTAGAAGGTTTGATTTCGGCTATGGTAAAGGAACACTGCTGATGGACGCGTTTGGAGAGATCATGTCGGTGATCGAAAGTAATGATGAAAAACGGAAATAGTCATAAGGGAAAAGTCCTCGTTGTCGATGACGAGCCGAATGCGCTTCGTGTCCTCTCGGCCATACTCGCGGAAGAGGGGTATCACATTACATCATCCGATAACGTCGACAAGGCGATTGCGATTATCCAACAGGTTGACGTGGATGCTGTGATCACCGACCTGAAAATGCCGGGGAAGGACGGAATGGATCTCTTTGAGCACATCTCCGAAAATTATCCTGACATTCCTGTTGTCTTCCTGACTGCCTACGGAACCGTCGAATCGGCGGTTTCTGCGATGACACGTGGTGCTTTTTATTATTTTATCAAGCCGCCGGATTATATGAACCTTAAGGGAATCCTTGCTCGTGCTATAGAGCAGAGGCGTCTGAAGCGGGAAGTCGAATCCCTGAAGCTGAGACTGCTAGACGAAGGATACCGGCATCGTCTCATCGGTAATAACCCGGAGATCAGGAGAATATTTGAGACGATCGAGTCGATCAAGGAATCGTTGACCAGCGTCCTGATTTGGGGAGAGACAGGCACGGGAAAGGAGTTGATCGCCCGGGCACTGCATAATAGCAGCTCGAGAAAAGAGCGGCCGTTTGTAGCGGTAAACTGTGCAGCCATGCCGAAAGAACTCATCGAAGCGGAGCTGTTCGGATATGAGAAGGGCGCTTTTACCGGCGCCTTTACAAGAAGAACCGGGAAATTCGAAGAGGCTGCAGAAGGAATAATTTTCCTTGACGAGATCGGTGAACTCGAGCTTTCGCTTCAGGCCAAACTGCTCAGGGTGCTGCAGGAGCGTGAGATCGAGCGACTCGGGAGCAATAAGAAGATCAAGGTAAATTTCAGGCTCATTTCTTCCACGAATCGTGATCTCAAAAAGTGGGTGTCCGAAGGCAGGTTCCGGGAAGACCTCTTCTATCGCATCAATGTGATCGATATAAAGGTTCCTTCGCTCAGGGAGCGGAAGGATGATATTCCGTTGCTTGCCTCTTCCTTCATCAATGAATTCTGCTTACGTGAAAAGAAAGAACTCACAGTCTCCGCTGACGTTCTCAGGTTATTTCAGGAGTATCCCTGGCCGGGAAATGTCCGGCAGCTAAAGAATATTATTGAAAGGGCTGTAGTGCTTTCACAGGGGAAAGTGATCACGCCAAGTGCGCTGCCAGAAGAATTTATGAGCGTCAGAAAACAGAAAACGATGCAGAATACCGTACGTACGCTTAAGGATCTGGAGATGCAGGCTTTGCGTGACGCCCTCCACGTATGTAATGGCAACAAATCGAAGGCATGCAGGGTGCTGGGTATTTCACGGAAGGCCTTTTATAAGAGGCTGAAGGATCTGTATCCCACAGAGCAAAGCCAAACTTTAAACTCGGATGTGCTGACAGAATACTGTCCAATGGTTGCCAAGCAGCGTGAGTGATAGTGTGGAGCCCGCGAAACTGCGCCGAGCCATGCCGCAGGAGGTTATTCGTATGAAGGTAATGCATCGAGCGAAAAGGTCAGCATGAAGAGCTTTATTCGCATTAGTAGTATCAGATTGTGCTTTATTGTTCTGGGTAAGGCAGTGCTCCGGAGAAGCGTGATCAATTTTAGTGAGGTGATGTTATGAAGGCGGTCATTCTTGCAGGTGGTCTCGGTACCCGGTTATCAGAAGAAACGAGCATTCGGCCGAAACCGATGGTAGAGATCGGCGGAAAACCCATTCTCTGGCATATTATGAAGATCTATTCCATTCACGGCATTAATGATTTTATTATTTGCTGCGGGTACAAAGGACATATGATCAAAGAATATTTCTCAAACTATTTTCTCCGGATGTCAGATGTGACGTTTGATTTAAAAAACAATCGACTGCAGGTTCACAAAAATGGAGTAGAGCCATGGAATGTCACATTGGTTGATACAGGCGAAAATACCATGACGGGTGGGCGCCTGAAAAGAGTCGGAAAATACCTCGGTGATGAAACATTCTGTTTTACCTATGGAGATGGTGTTAGCGACGTAAACATAAAGAAGGCAATAGATTTTCACAAGACGCAAAAGACGCAGGCCACGGTGACCGTAGTTCAGCCGCCCGGGCGTTTCGGAGTCTTAAAATTAGTGGAGAATCAGGATAAAGTATTAAAATTTCAGGAAAAGCCGAAAGGCGATGGTACATGGGTTAATGCTGGCTTTTTTGTGCTGGAACCCGGCGTGCTCGATTATATCTCTGGTGATACGACAGTGTGGGAGGAAGAACCAATGCTAAAATTGGCAAGCGATGGAATGATCTCAGCTTACAAGCATCACGGATTCTGGCAACCCATGGATGCTTTGCGGGATAAGCAAATACTCGAAGATTTGTGGCAGAGCGGTAAGGCCCCCTGGAAGCTCTGGTAATTTTTGGCAGTTTCTGATTTCATGGGACGAGTCAGCACTGTAAGAAAATGACTCTCGGAAAGAAAGCGCAGCATAATATGTGAACTATCTTCGGCCTGATAGGGTGGCCGTGTGGGCAAAAA
>QKDO01000120.1 GCA_003252075.1 Nitrospirota bacterium | reverse complement strand
CTATCTCCTGAGGAGATTTCAGGATTATCACGTGGCTCTCACTGCAATTCGTATCGTCACCGGCAGCAGAAATGCAGGTTTACATTGCCTCTGTGCTAACTCTTTCGTCCCCTGAGCCTTCCCTTTTTTAAGAATCCCTCATAGGAACGGGTAACAAGATGCGACTCTATCTGGGACACCGTATCAAGCGCAACGCCCACTGCAATGAGGAGCGATGTACCACCGAAATAAAAAGGCACGTTAAACTTCCGAATAAGCACCTCCGGGATTACGCAGACAATCGCAAGGTAAATTGCCCCCACAAAGGTAAGCCGGGAAAGCACGCGGTAGAGATACTCCGAAGTCTTCTGTCCGGGCCTGATACCGGGTATAAATCCACCGTACTTCTTCAGATTGTCAGCTATATCTACAGGATTGAACACAATAGCGGTATAGAAATACGCGAAAAAGAATATCATGCCAACATACAGAAGTGTGTAGAAAACGGTTCCCGGAGAAAGCTGCTTCGCAATAGTCTGGACCCAGGGAATCTCTATAAATCCGGCAACCGTTGCCGGGAACATGATAATGGATGAAGCGAAGATCGGCGGAATCACCCCTGCTGTGTTGATTTTAAGTGGAAGATGCGTCGACTGTCCTCCATAAACCTTCCTCCCGACAACCCGTTTTGCATACTGTACCGGTATCTTTCTTTGCCCCCGCTCAAGGAGAATAATCGCAGCGACAACAGCAACCATCATCGCGACGAGGAACACGACAAAGAACAGGTTCAGCTCCCCTGCCTGAACTAGTCGGATTGTACTGATGATAGCATTCGGGAATCTGGCAACAATCCCTGCAAAAATTATAAGGGATATGCCATTGCCGATACCCCGTTCCGTGATCTGTTCACCCAGCCACATTATAAACGCCGTGCCAGAAGTCAGCGTGATCATCGTAATGAGCTTGAAGGCAATGCCCGGGTTCTGTACAAAAAGGCCGTTCTGCATCTTCTCAAGTCCCGCCGCAATGCCAAAAGACTGAACTGCGCTGATCAGGACGGTACCATATCTCGTATATTTGACGATCTTCTTCCTGCCCGCCTCACCTTCCTTCGCGAGTTTGCCAATCGACGGGATAACGACCGTAAGAAGCTGCATGATAATGGATGCGCTGATATACGGCATAATGCCGAGCGCAAAGATTGTGACCCGAGAGAGCGCACCGCCAGAGAACATATCGAAAAACCCCATAAAGGCTCCGGCATTCTGCGTGAGAAACTTGCTCAACTCCTCTCCGTTAATACCCGGGGTAGGGATATGACAGCCGATTCGGTAAACTGTCAGAAGCGCAAGCGTGAAAAAAATACGATTCTTGAGTTCCTCGACTTTAAAGATGTTCTGTACTCGTGAAAGGAAGTTCAAACTAGAGCACCTCTGCCTTTCCGCCTGCTGCCTGGATCTTGGCCGTAGCAGAATCGCTGAAGGCATCAGCCCTGACGGTAACGGGCCCCTGCAGCATGCCGTTACCAAGCACCTTGAGTCCGTTTTTCATGTCCTTGATGACGCCGCGGTCGATGAGCAGTTCGAGAGTTACCGTCCCCTCAGATCTCAGCTTTTCAATCACATCAAGGTTCACAATCGCATATTCGACCCCAAAATTGTTCGTGAATCCCCGCTTGGGAATTCTTCTCTGGAGAGGCATCTGGCCGCCTTCGAAGCCGGCACCCTTCGGTCCGCCCGAGCGCGCCTTCTGACCCTTATGTCCCTTGCATGACGTCTTCCCGTGCCCTGATCCGAACCCTCTGCCAACTCTCTTCCTTCTTTTCCTGCTGCCGGCAGCAGGCTGTATATCTTCAATTCTCATTGGATACGAACCTCCAGCTATTTATCTGCACGTTCCACCATGACAAGATGAGAAACCTTGTGGACCATTCCCCTGATCGCCTCATTCTCGTCTCTCATGATGCTGCTGCCTATCTTTCTGAGCCCGAGAGCACGCAGGACCTTTTGCTGCTTCTCGGGTATCCCTATATAGCTTCTCTTCAACGTAATCTTCAGCATCAGCTCACTGCCTCCTGTGCCTCTTCTTCACTTCTGCCCCGAAGCTTCGCTACAACATCGGGGTCTTTAAGATTCAACAGACCATCCACGGTTGCCTTGACGGTATTATACGGGTTGCTGCTGCCGAGGGACTTAGCAACAATGTCCTGAATCCCGGAAACCTCAAGGATAGCCCTGACAGCACCGCCCGCGATAAGTCCCGTGCCTTTCTGGGCAGGGTTCATTACCACGCTTCCAGACCCATATTTACCGATTATCCTATGGGGAATTGTCCCGTCCCTGAGCGGAAATTTCAGAAGGGATTTTTTTGCCTGCTCAACAGCCTTACGTATCGCTTCGGGCACTTCGGTTGCCTTGCCTTTACCGATGCCGACCGTGCCTTCGCCGTCGCCGACCACAACAAGAGCAGCGAATGAAAACCTTCTTCCGCCCTTGACAACCTTGGCGACTCTATTGATAAAAACCACCTTATCCTTGAGATTCATTCCTTCTGGGTCAATCCTTCCCACCTTACCTCCTTACAACGCGTTCGATCATCATTAAAATTCGAGCCCTGCTTCACGAGCTGCATCCGCAAGGGCCTTGATTCTTCCATGATACAGATAACCGCTCCTGTCAAAGACCACCTGTTTGATACCCTTCTCAACTGCTTTTTTTGCGATGAGGCCACCAACTTCCTTGGCCATCGCAATGTTGCCTTTCTGCTTGACATTCTTCAATGAACTGTCTAGGCTTGATGCGGCGGTAATCGTAACGCCTTTGGAGTCATCGATAATCTGCGCATACATATGATTCAAGCTTCTGTATACAGAAAGCCTGGGCCGCGCAGCAGTGCCGACTACCTTTTTTCTAATGCGCTCATGGCGTCTCTGCTTGCCTATTGCCTTGCTCTTTGCCAAAATCTCCTCCTGATTCAGGCCCATGATTTCCGTCCATGAGCCAAATACCGATAACTACTTCTTGCCCGTTTTCCCTACTTTGAGCTTCAACCTTTCACCTGAGAACCTGACACCCTTTCCTTTATAGATGTCCGGACTTCTCAGCGACCTGAGGTTTGCAGCAACCTGTCCGATCTTCTGCTTGTCAATGCCAGCCAAGGTTATCTGCGTCTGCTTCTGATCAACTGCCGCGGTGATACCGTCCGGCAGAGGAAACTCAACGGGATGCGAATATCCAAGCGTCAGCATGATCTTTTTGCCCTGAACCTGCGCACGGTATCCAACGCCAACAATGTCAAGCACCCTCTGGTACCCGGCAGTGACACCGGTCACCATATTAGATATCAGGTTTCGTGTAAGTCCGTGCAGCGCTTTGTTTTTCTTTGTATCGTCAGCCCGCTCGACAACAACTTTGTTGTCCGCAACCTTGACCGTTGTCCCGAACGGGAAGGCCCACTGGAGCTCTCCTTTCGGACCCTTTACCCTTATTACGTTATCCAGTAATGTGACATTCACTCCTGCTGGAATATCTACTGGCTTCTTCCCGATTCTTGACATCCCGCTTCTCCTTTTACCAGATGTAGCAGAGCACTTCACCGCCAACTTTTTCGCGGCGGCACGTCCTGTCGCTCATGATTCCCTTTGATGTCGTGAGAATGGACATCCCGACGCCACCCATGACCATGGGAACCGTATCATGACCGACATAGACCCTTCTTCCCGGTTTGCTTATTTTCTTCATACCACTGATAACAGCCTCTTCTTCCGGCGTATATTTAAGCGTTACGCGCAATATTCCCTGTTTTTTGTCCTTCAGGATTTTATATGCCCTGATGAAGCCCTCTTCTTTCATGATCTTGGCAATCTCCAGTTTCATCTTCGAGGCAGGAATATCGACCTTCTCGGCCCGTACCATAACCGCATTCCTTATCCTTGTCAGCATATCTGCAATCGGGTCAGTTACCATCCGTCACCTCTACCAGCTTGATTTTGTAACCCCGGGAATCTGCCCCCGGAGCGACTCATTTCTGAAACATATCCTGCACATCCCAAATTTCCTGAGATAGCCCCTTGGCCTGCCGCAAACTTTGCATCTGTTGTGTGCCCGCACCGCAAACTTTGGCGGCATCTTTGATTTTTCTATCATGCATGTTTTTGCCATGAATTAATACCTCGCTTAGTTTCTAAAAGGAATGCCGAAGTGACGAAGGAGTGCTTTGCTTTCCTTGTCTGTCTTGGCTGATGTGCATATGATTACGTCAAGCCCGTGGACCATTTCCACCTTATCATAGTCTATCTCCGGGAAAATGAACTGCTCCCTGAGGCCAAGTGCGTAATTGCCCCTTCCGTCAAAAGACTTTCCGGAGATACCCCTGAAGTCCCTTATCCTCGGCAGGGCAATGCTGATAAGCCTGTCGAGGAACTCATACATGGAAGCTCCCCTCAGCGTGACCTTGCATCCGATTGGCATGCCCTTCCTGAGCTTGAATGTGGCAATCGATTTCTTCGCCTTACAGACGACAGCTTTCTGTCCCGTTATTGCCGCAAGTTCCTTCTGTGCTGCTTCTAGGAGCTTGATGTTCTGGATAGCCTCGCCGAGCCCGACATTAAGCACAATCTTCTGGAGCTTCGGGACCTCCATGATGTTCCCGTAGGAAAAATCCTTCATCATGGCGGGGATAATCTCTTTTGCGTACTTTTCTTTCAGTCGTGGAGTCATTATCAGTCAATGACCTCCTTACATTTTTTGCATGTCCGGTGCCTTTCACCGCTCTCGAGCACAGTTACCGCCACCTTGGTCGTCTTGCTGCACTTGGGGCAGGATAGCATGACATTAGATATATGAACGGGAGCCTCTTTCTCGATGATGCCGCCCTGGGAATATTTCTTGTTCGGCTTCATATGCTTCTTGATAATATTAATCTTCTCCACCAGGACCTGGTGCTTATCTTTTTTCACTGCCAGAACCCGTCCTTGTTTGCCCTTTTCCTTTCCGGCAGTTACCACAACGGTGTCTTCTTTTCTTATTCCTAGACTCATCTCTCCTCCTACAGCACTTCAGGAGCAAGGGAAATTATTTTCATGTACTCTTTCCATCTTAGCTCTCTCGCTACTGGTCCGAAAATTCTCGTTCCAAGGGGTTCACCCTGGGCATTGATAAGGACAACGGCATTCTGATCAAAGCGGATATAAGACCCGTCAGGTCTTCTTGAATCTCTTTTCGTTCTCACGACCACACCTTTGACAACAGCGCCCTTCTTGACGTTGCCTTCCGGTATAGCCTCCTTGACGCTGACGACGATGATGTCGCCCAGGCCGGCATACTTCCTCTTGGACCCGCCCAGGACCTTCACGCACTGAACCCGTTTCGCACCTGAATTGTCTGCTACCTCAAGGATACTCCGCGGCTGGATCATTTCGTATTACTCCTTGATGATTTCCCCATAATTTCAAGGACCATCCATCTCTTGTCCTTGCTCAGGGGCCGTGTTTCCGTAATCTTGACGTCGTCTCCGAGTTTGCACCGGTTCTCCTCATCATGGGCCTTGAACTTGGACACCTTCTTTACCGTCTTTTTGTAAACGGGATGCTGAAACAGTCTCGTGACAGCGACGACGACAGTCTTGTCCATCTTGTTGCTGATAACTTTCCCTGTATAGACCTTGTTAATCATGGTTCCCTTCCAGATCCTTTTTATGAAGCTTTCCGCTTGTTTTTTTCCGTTATCACCGTCAGTATCTTTGCGATGTCTTTTTTGATCGCGCGGATACGCATCGGGTTCTCGATTTCACCTGTTGCCTGCTGGAACCTGAGGTTGAAGAGTTCCTTTCTCAGGTCCTGCTCCTTTTTCCTGAGTTCATCTATCGTCGTCTCGCGAAACTCTGCTGCCTTCATTGCACGCTTTCCTCCCTCTTGACGAACTTCGTTGACAGGGGAAGCTTGTGGGATGCAAGCCTCATCGCTTCTTTGGCAACGGCCTCGGTCACACCCGACATCTCATAGATTATCCGCCCCGGCTTGATGACGGCGACCCAGTACTCGGGAGCCCCCTTTCCCTTGCCCATTCTCGTCTCGGCAGGCTTCTTGGTGATCGGCTTATCGGGAAAAATTCTGATCCAGACCTTACAACCCCTTTTGACATGTCGGTTGATGGCAATTCTTGCTGCCTCAATCTGCCGGGAAGTTATCCACCCCGGCTCCATCGCTTTAAGTCCATATTCACCGAAGGAAACCTCGGCACCGCGGTATGCCTTGCCGTTCATGTTTCCCTTCTGCATCTTCCTGAACTTTACTTTTTTTGGCATTAACATAACGTATACCCCTTATATGACAGCTTTCTGCGCATCGGTCTTGGCCACCTCCGGCAGAACATCGCCAAGGTACACCCACACCTTCACGCCTATAACGCCGTAGGTGGTGCGAGCCTGGGCAAACCCGAAGTTTATGTCGGCCCTGAAGGTATGCAACGGTACCCGGCCTTCGCGGTACCATTCTGTCCTCGCTATTTCTGCACCTGCCAGTCTTCCCGAGCAGGTGATCTTGATACCTAAAGCGCCGAACCGAAGCGCTGATGATACAGACTTCTTCATTGCCCTTCTGAACGCAACACGTTTTTCGAGCTGGAGAGCGATATTCTCCGCAACCAGCTGGGCATCGATTTCCGGCTTTCTTATCTCCTTGATATCTACGGAGGCCTGTCTGCCGCTCATTGCCTCGATATCCTTACGAAGTTTTTCCACCTCCGAGCCCTTTTTGCCGATGATGATCCCCGGTCTGGCGGTATGAATAATGAGGCGGATCTTCTGGCCCGCCCGCTCAATCTCTATCTTTGAAACACCCGCATGGAACAGCCTCTTCTTGATCTCCTTGCGAATAGCAATGTCTTCGAGCAGTTGGTCAGCATACCCTTTCTTGAGATACCAGCGTGAATCCCATGTCTTGGTGATGCCTAGCCTGTTTCCTATTGGATGTGTCTTCTGGCCCAAAATCTCCTCCTGATTATTTTTCCGTTAATACCAGTGTAATATGGCAGGTTCTCTTCCTGATCACATTTGCCCTGCCCATTGCTCTCTGTTCAACCCTCTTCATAGTGGAACCTGCATCGACGAATGCCCCGCTGATCAACATCGCTTCGGAATCGATGTTGGCATTCTTCTGCTCAGCATTCGCCATCGCAGCCTTGAGGATCTTCTCGACATACCGCGCTCCTCTATAGGGCATGAACCTCAGGGTGATAAGTGCCTCCCCTGCCTTCTTGCCTTTGATAAGGTCTGTGACCCTTCTCGCCTTACGTGGAGTCAGTCTTGCGTATTTCTGTATTGCTTTTGCATCCATGGAATCAGCCCTTTACCGTTGTAGTCTTGCCTGAGCCTGAATGGCCCTTGAATGTCCGCGTAGGTGCAAATTCTCCAAGCTTGTGCCCGACCATATTCTCTGTCACATATACCGGGATAAACTTTCTGCCATTGTGCACTGCAAAGGTATACCCGATGAAATCAGGCAATATCATAGAACGCCTGGACCAGGTCTTAATCAGCTTCTTATCTCCGGAAGAGATCATGTCCTGCACTTTCTTCATCAGACTGTCATCCACGAATGGACCTTTCTTCAATGACCGTGGCAATTTACTTCCTCCTCTTGACTATGAACGTGTTAGTCCGTTTGTTACGCCGTGTCTTTATACCCTCGGGCACTCCCCATGGTGTGCACGGTGGCCTGCCGCCGGAACTTCTTCCTTCACCGCCTCCGAGCGGGTGATCGACAGGATTCATGGCAACACCTCTTACATGGGGCCTTCTGCCGATCCAGCGCGATTTCCCGGCCTTGCCAAAGGAAATATTCTCATGCTCGGGATTGCTCACCTGGCCAACCGTAGCCATGCACCGCGCCAGTACTTTCCGTGCTTCTCCCGAAGGCATCTTTATCTGGACATACTCCTCATCCTTTGCTATCAGCTGAGCGGAGGATCCTGCACTCCGTACCATCTTCGCACCCTGCCCGGGTTTGAGCTCAATATTATGAATAAAAGTGCCGAGTGGCATGTCGCTGAGGGGAAGGGCATTGCCGACCTTTATCTCGGCACCTTTTCCGGAAACGAGCTGTTCGCCTACCGTAAGCCCTACCGGCGAAATGATGTAGCGCTTGTCCCCATCTTTATAGTGCAGGAGCGCAATACGCGCAGATCTGTTCGGGTCGTATTCGATCGTTGCAACAGTTGCGGGTACTCCAGCCTTGTCCCTTTTGAAGTCTATGATCCGGTACTTTGTCCTGTTGCCCCCGCCCCGCTGCCATGCAGTGACACGACCTGTGTTATTCCTGCCGCCCGTCTTCTTGAGGGTTTTGACCAGCGACTTGAGCGGCGTGTCCGTGGTTACCTCCGCATAGTCCATGACTGTGCGGAACCGCTTTCCCGGTGATGTCGGATTGTATTTTTTAATTGCCATTATGCACCTTCAATGAAATCGAGTTTCTCGCCCTCTTTGAGGGTAATAAGGGCTTTTTTCCGGTCAGACGTCATGCCCGTGAATTTACCGTACCGTTTTACCTTACCGTGAGTCTTTATGGTTGCCACTTTTTCGACCTTTACCTTGAAAAGCTCTTCAACCGCTTTCTTGATCTCTATTTTGTTAGCATCAACTGCCACTTCGACGAGAAGCTTGTTCACTGCCTCTTTGAGGGCGCTTCCCTTTTCCGTGAATAGCGGTTTCTTAATCACATCATAAACGTTCTTCATTTTCTCCCTGCCTCCGCAAGCATCTCAACCGCCTGCTTCGTGATCAACAACCTGTTGTGCACTGCCACTGCATAGGTATTCAGGTCCGTGACTCTCATGACTGTGACCCCCGGAATGTTCCTTGCCGAGAATAGAATACTTTCGTTCTTCTCAGGCAAAATTACAAGCGTAGTTTTGCCATCAAGACCAAGTCTCTTCAGGAGCGCTACCATGTCTTTTGTACGGGGTTTTTCAAAGGAAATGCTATCGATCACCGTAATCTCTCCATCGGCATACTTTGCGGTCAGGGCGCCATACAAAGCCACCTTCTTTGCCTTTTTAGGAAGGCTGTACGAATAATCCCGCGGCTGAGGCCCAAATATCGTTCCCCCACCTTTCCAGAGTGGTGAACGGCTGCTTCCCGCCCTTGCACGGCCGGTACCTTTTTGCTTATAGGGTTTTTTCCCTCCGCCGCTAACCAAGCCCTTGGTCTTTGTCGCGTGGGTGCCCTGACGCTGATTCGCAAGGTAGTTGACTATCGAATCGTGCACAGTACCCTGTTTTATGGGAACGCTAAACACCGTCTCAGGGAGGGTTAGCTTTCCCACAGATGAATTGTTTTTATCTTTTATATCGATCTCTGCCATCTTAATTATCCTTTCTTATTTCGAGATAGGTCCCTTTTGACCCGGGGACTGCACCCAAAATGAGAAGAAGGTTCTGCTCTAATTTCACATCGACGATCTTCAGGTTCTTTACGGTCACTACCTCGGACCCCATATGGCCAGGAAGCCCTTTGTTCTTCCATACCCTCGAGGGGAAAGAACTAGCGCCGATAGAGCCCGGTGCCCTGTAGAACATGGAGCCGTGGGATGCAGGACCGCCCTTATAATTGTGCCGCTTCATGACGCCCTGAAACCCCTTGCCTTTTGAGATGCCAGAGACGGAGATGACATCGCCCTTCTGGAATTTTTCTACGGTGATCATTTCGCCGACCTTCAGGTCAGACATGGGGAACTCCTTAAGAAGCCGGTACAGGCCCACACCCACCTTGCGGAAGATGCCTTTCATGGCCTTGTTCACATTCTTCTCTTTCTTCATCTCACCGAACCCGACCTTTACAGCCTCGTATCCATCTTGCTCTTTGGTTTTGATCTGCACGACGCAGCATGGCCCGGCCTCGACGACAGTCACAGGAAACATCCTGCCGCTTTCATCAAAAACCTGGGTCATCCCAAGTTTTCTGCCAAGAATCCCTGTCATAGTTTTATCTCCACATCAACACCCGCTGAGAGCTCAAGTTTCATGAGGGCATCAACGGTCTGCGGTGTTGCGTCATGAATATCGATAAGCCTCTTGTGTGTCCTGATCTCAAACTGCTCTCTTGACTTCTTGTCCACATGAACAGACCTGAGCACCGTGAACTTGCTGATGTGCGTAGGAAGCGGGATCGGTCCGGCCACCCGTGCACCTGTACGCTGCGCTGTATCTACGATCTCCTTCAGTGACTGATCAAGGACCTTATGGTCATATGCACGTAATTTTATTCTGATTTTTTGATTCACGCTCTACTCCAACACTTCGGTGACGACGCCGGCACCAACCGTGCGGCCACCTTCTCTGATTGCAAACCTCAGTTCCTTCTCCATCGCGATCGGCGATATCAGCTCCACCTTCATGCTGATATTGTCTCCCGGCATCACCATCTCCAC
>QKDO01000145.1 GCA_003252075.1 Nitrospirota bacterium | reverse complement strand
CCGGTCGATATATAGGGATGCGTCTGGGGGTCTATGTCGGGATTGATCCTGAGCGCGATCGGCGCCTTTACCTTCATGGTGCCGGCAACCCGGTCGATCTCCCGCAGCTCGTCAGCAGACTCGACATTGAACATCAACACCCGGGATCTCAGCGCAAAACGAATCTCGTCCTCAGTCTTGCCGACCCCGGCATAGACGATCTTTTCCGCGGGTATCCCGGCTTTCAGGGCACGAAACAACTCTCCGCCTGACACAATATCCGCACCGGAGCCCTGCTGTGCCAGCAGCTGCAGGATAGCGCCGTTGGTATTCGCCTTAAGTGCATAACAGATGATATGCGGGAATTTTCCGTAGGCGTCATCATAGGCCCTGAAATGTCTTACGATGGTCTCATGGCTGTAAATGTAAAGGGGTGTACCATATCTCTCTGCAAGAAACCTGACAGGGACATCCTCCGCGTACAACTCATTCCCCCGGTACTGAAAAAAGTGCATGATCTATCTCCAGAACGCTATTTCCGCTTGATTTTTCTCTATTTTTTACCATAATAAAAAGAGCTAAGTCAAAATATGTCTTCGCCGTTTCGTTGCATAATTCCAGGAGCAACATAGAGGCATTTATGGGTAAGAACATTGTCGAAAAAATATTTGCTTCACATCTCGCGCACGGAGAGCTCAGGTCCGGGTCGCCGGTCGAACTGCATATAGATCAGGTTTATACGCAGGATGCAACGGGAACCATGGCATGGCTTCAGTTCGAGGCAATGGGTCTTGAGAGGGTAAAGGTACCGCTTGCCGTGTCTTATGTGGACCACAACATGCTGCAGCAGGATTATATGAACCCCGACGATCATCTTTTCCTTCAGACCGTTGCCGCTAAATACGGCGCGTACTTCTCCAGGCCGGGTAACGGCATCTGCCACCAGGTGCATCTCGAACAGTTTGCCGCACCCGGGAAAATCGCACTCGGCACGGACAGTCACACACCTACCGGAGGTGGTATGGCCATGATCTCTATAGGCGTCGGCGGTCTTGATGCCGCCACGGTCATGGGAGGCTCGCCCTTTGCACTGACCATGCCAAAGGTCCTCAAGATCCATCTCCTCGGCAAGCTCAAACGGCCGTATGTGACCGCCATGGACGTGATACTCGAGATCCTGAGAAGGCTTACCGTAAAAGGCGGCGTCGGAAAGATCCTGGAATATGGCGGACCAGGGGTCAGGGATCTCAACGTCACTGAGCGTGCAACGATCACGAACATGGGAGCGGAACTGGGCGCCACCACGTCCATCTTCCCGAGCGACGAACGGACAAAATTCTATCTAGCGGCAGTAGGGAGGGAAACTGACTGGACAGAGCTTTCCGCTGATGATGATGCATCCTATGCCGAGGTAATCAGGATCAACCTCGGGAAGATCGAACCCATGATCGCCCAGCCGCATAGCCCGGACAATGTCGTGACCGTAAAGAGTCTTGCGGGCACCAGGGTCCATCAGGTCTGCATCGGCAGCTGCACCAATTCCTCATACCAGGCAATGAAGTCCATAGCCTCAATCCTGAAAGGCAAGACAGTCAGCGAAGGGGTAAACCTTCTCATCAATCCCGGCTCTAAGCAGGTCTACGAGATGATCGCCAGGGAAGGGCTTGTCGCCGACATGGTCGCCGCTGGAGCCAGGATGCTTGAATCGTCCTGCGGCCCCTGCATCGGCATGGGTGGAGCGCCGGCGAGCGGGCAGGTATCTGTGCGGTCCTATAACAGGAACTTCAGGGGGAGGAGCGGCACCAGGGACGCTTCTGTCTATCTTGCGAGCCCCGTCTCCTGTGCTATTTTTGCCCTCAAGGGTGAAATGGTCGACCCGCGCGAGGCGGGTATTGTCATGAAGAAGTTCAAGGAGCCTTCCCAATATCATATTAACAGGAACTTCCTCATTCCTCCTCGGCAGGACACCTCTGACGTAAAGGTCGTCAAGGGCCCGAACATCAAGGATGTTTCGGTCAAGGACGCCCTGAAAGACCGGATCGAAGCTGAGGTACTGATCAAGTTGGGAGACGACATTACGACTGATGACATCATGCCAGCGGGCTCCAAAGTGCTGCCGTTCCGGTCGAATATCCCTGCCATTGCGAACTTTGTCTTCAGCAATCTGGACAGCACCTTCAGCTCGCGGGCCATGGAGGCAAAAGAAAAGGGGGGCGGCATCATTATCGGCGGGGAAAATTACGGACAGGGGTCTTCCCGTGAACATGCGGCGATCGCTCCCATGCACCTCGGCATACAGGCGGTCATTGCAAAATCTTTCGCTCGCATCCACCGTTCGAACCTGATCAATTTCGGCATCCTTCCGTTCGAGTTTGTGAACGCCGGTGATTACGAAAAAACCGCCCAGGGCGACCGGCTAGTCATCAACAACATATCCGGCGTGATCAGCGGAAGCCAGGAATACGTTGTGGAGAATGCGACAAAAGGGTATACCTTCAGGGTCAGGTCGACGCTGAACGAAAGGGAGCGTGACGTAGTCGTGAAAGGCGGCCTTCTGCCGTACACCAGGGAACGTTCCGGAAAGGCCTGAGCGCAGCCTTGCTGAATTGACAACAAGCGCTCCTAGGGTGTATTTTATTACTTCTTTCTTTCAGGGCCGCTAGCTCAGTTGGTAGAGCAACGCCCTTTTAAGGCGTGGGTCGAAGGTTCGAATCCTTCGCGGCTCACCAGGATGTCCCCATCGTCTAGCCCGGCCTAGGACATCGCCCTT
>QKDO01000087.1 GCA_003252075.1 Nitrospirota bacterium | reverse complement strand
AAACAGTCGATGCGGCAGCTGTGCATCGACGGCCCTAACATGGTGATCGGTTTCGTGCCTGACGGAACCGTGTTTATGGTTCAGGATGCGAAAAAACTGAGACCCGGTGTTGTAGGCGGTATGAAGGGGCGCTATGCACTGATGTCGGAAGAGTGCGGTGTCGACAGTGCCGTTCCCGGGAGAGACCGGACAGAAGACCTTTTCCCGATGAAATATGACATGGTGATGATTTCGCCTGATGCACAGGAGGTAACGGTATGGAACCAGCTTCACGGTTAGACCATAATCACAAACTCTCATTACGGGAGTTCCCCTATATTATCCGCTGGAGAGATGACCGGTGCAAGCGCTGCGGTAGTTGTACGGCCGTCTGCCCGGTGAAGGCGATAGAACCGACCGTGAAGGTGATGCGTGTGGTCAGGTCAGAAGGGCCGGTGCCGACACCGTCGTCAGTGCGGCAGGTGGTACAGATCGTCGAGCAGGTGAAGGACATGGAGCGCTACTGTACCGGATGCGGCACCTGCACGCTCGTTTGTCCCAATGAGGCGATCGAACCCGAACTGAATCCCCAGAGTAAATTCCTGCATTACAAGAATAAGGGTGGAGACGGCTATAAAAGAGGCGGGAGAAGGAACGATCCTTCGGTCTCAACCCTCGACAGGCTGAAGTTCACGAGGATCTCGATGCTCACTGACCCTGCACTGGATGCGGGAAGGCATGAGTTTCGCATCCGGACACTGCTCGGAAGGGTTACCGCACCCGAGCAGATGCCGCTTCAGGTCGTTGACGGCAGGCTGCAACTTGACCGGAGGAGCGAGACCTTTATTCCGCCGGTTCGCGAGATTTATCCTATCATGATCGGTTCCATGTCGGTCGGTGCACTTTCACCCCCCATGTGGGAGGGACTTGCCATGGGTGTTGCCTACCTGAATGAGGTGGAGGGCATGCCGGTTGTGATGTGCTCAGGCGAGGGCGGTATGCCTCCCCGTCTTCTGCGGTCACGGTACCTCAAATATTTTATCATCCAGATAGCCTCGGGCTATTTCGGCTGGGATGAGATCGTGCGTTCCATCCCGCATATGGTTGAGGACCCAGCTGCTATCGAGATCAAGTATGGACAGGGTGCAAAGCCCGGCGACGGCGGTCTGCTCATGGCCCAGAAAGTTCTCAAGCTCATATCAAAGATCAGGGGTGTACCGCAGTTCGTTGACCTTGCTTCACCGCCGACACACCAGACAAAGTACTCCATTGAAGAGGCGGTTGCAAAGATGATACAGTCCATGTCCATGGCATGGGGGTTCAGGGTCCCGGTCTATCCGAAGATATCAGGAACAAAGACAGCCAAGGCCGTACTGAACAACCTTGCACGGAACCCCTATGCTGCCGGTCTCTGCATTGACGGAGAGGATGGCGGCACGGGGGCCGCATATAATGTCTCGATGGACAAGATGGGGCATCCCATCGCTTCGAACCTCAGGGAGTGTTATCTAGACCTCGTCAAGCAGGGCAAGCAGAACGAGTTGCCGCTGATCGCAGCCGGCGGTGTCGGCAAGAAGGGCAACCTCGCCGCGAATGCAGCAGCACTCATCATGCTGGGAGCGTCAGGCGTGGCGATCGGTAAATATATCATGCAGGCTGCAGCAGACTGTTTTGGCGATGAATACAACCGCTGCAATCTCTGCAATGTCGGCAAATGCCCGCGCGGCATCACTACGCAGGACCCGAAACTTTACCGGAGACTTGATTCCGACAAGGTCGCGGAGCGTGTGGTTGAGGTCTTCAAGGCAGCCGACACGGAGCTCAAGAAGATATTTGCTCCCATGGGCAGAAGCACGGAGCTCCCGATCGGCATGTCTGACGGGCTGAGTGTAGATGATAAGGCAATCGCAGAGAGGTTAGGAATAAGCTATGCGTGCTAAGAAGAAAACCGTAAAGAGTAAGGCATCAGACGTGAAGCTTAAGGGAAGAAAGCAGCAGACAAAGACTGCGATGCCCCTTGCTGCTCAGTCCTCACCCTTCACGATACGGGGTAACGTCAACGGACAGAGAGTGCCGTCCCGTATTCTTGAAGAGCAGATCCAGGAGGCCGTAAAGCATGGGGTCCGGGAGATGCGTATCATGGCCCAAGGCCAGCACGGCATCGGTGGACGTATCTGGCCGAGCGGTGAGATTATAAAGATTACGGTCGAGGGGACTGCCGGACAGCGCTTGGGAAGTATGGGAATGGACGGCACGGAGATCCTGGTAAAGGGCAGCGCGTCTGATGATGTAGGCTGGATCAACTGCGGAGCAAAGATCACGGTGCTCGGCGATGTTACCAATGGGGCCTTCAATGCGGCTGCGCAGGGAATCCTTTACGTGCAGGGCGGCGGAGGCGCTCGCTGCGATACCATGACCAAGCGCAACCCCCGCTTCGAACCACCCCAATCCTGGTATTTCAGGGGGGTGGGTGATTCGTTTGCAGAGTTCAAGGCCGGCGGTATTGCCGTTATCTGCGGTGTGCGCCCGCGAAATCCTGAAAATGTTCTCGGCTACCGGCCCTGTGTCGGTATGGTCGGCGGTACGATATACTTCCGCGGGCCGATCCGTGGCTATAGTGAACGGGATGTAAAGCTTCTTGACCTTACCGATCAGGACTGGGATTGGCTCACGACGAATATGAAGCCCTTTCTTGCTGCAATCGACCGGATGTCCTATTATGAAGAGCTTACCCGTTCTTCACAGGACTGGAAGAAGCTCATGGCCTATACTCCCCAGGAAAAGATGGCCAGGAAGAAACTCCATATGTCGACGACGGAATTCCGCAAGAACAGCTGGGAAAAGGCTGTCGGGCCGGGCGGCATCTTCGCCGAATACCTTGATCATGACCTCACGATTCTCCCGTACATTACGACGGGAAAAGAACGGCGCAATAAACCACTTTGGGCGAACGAGAAGTACAGTCCCCCCTGCGCATACGCCTGCCCGACGCTGATACCTTCGCATCAGCGGGCAACGCTTATCAGACAGGGGCTGCTGCAGGAATCCCTCGAACTTGTGTTGAGATACAGCCCTCTTCCTGCCACGGTCTGCGGCCAGATCTGCCCGAACCTCTGCATGAACAGTTGCACACGGGGGCTTATAGACAAACCCCTTGCGATCGACAAGCTCGGCAGTATGGCGCTCGATCTCCCTGCCCCCCGGAAGGAAAAACCGACAAATCACAGGGTTGCGGTCATCGGCGGGGGCCCTGGAGGGCTCAGTGCTGCCTGGCAGCTTGCCCTGAAAGGCCACACGGTAGATCTGTATGAGGCATCGGGAAAACTGGGAGGAAAGATAGAGCACTGTATCCCGCGCGAACGGCTGCCGCATCAGATCCTGGAAAAGGAACTCTCCCGGTTTGCGGAGCTCGGCGTTCATGTCCATCTTAATACGCTTATCGACAGAAAGAAATACGACGCTATATACAAGGGGCATGAGATCGTCATAATTGCCGTGGGAGCCCAGAAGGGCAGGGTGATCGCCTTTCCCGGATCAGAGCATGTCATCACCGCCTACGACTTTCTGAAAGAGGCAAACAGCGGCAAGATCCATGCGCTGAAGGGCAAGAGGGTTATCGTGATCGGTGCCGGCAATGTCGGCATGGATGTGGCTTCAGAGGCATACAACTTCGGGGCAGACTCGGTCATTGCCGTAGACATCCAGAAGCCTGCTGCCTTCGGCAAGGAGATGGAGGCGGCTACGTCCAAAGGAACACAGATCGTCTGGCCGAAGCTCACGGAACGGTATGACCATACCGGAAAGAAGATCCATTTCAAGGACGGCTCATCTCTTGATGCGGACATGGTCGTCATATCGGTCGGCGACGTCCCGGTGCTCGACTTCCTGCCTCCCGATATCCACACCGAGAGGGGCTGGATTGCCGTGAACAATGTTAACCAGACCTCTGATGTCAAGGTCTTTGCTATCGGGGACGTGACCGGCCTTGGGCTGGTTACGCACGCGATCGGGCAGGGACGGCTCGTCGCTGAGACCGTGCATTACCAGATGATGCATGCGCCGCGTGCTCCTGAACTGAAACAGGTCATTCCCTACGAAAAGGTCAAGCGGGAGTATTATGACGTTTGCACCGGCGATTTTTCTGCTGAAAGGGAAGGGCACAAGTGTCTTTCCTGTGCAGCATGCCGCGACTGCCACATGTGCGAGTCTACGTGTTACTGGGGTGCCATCAGCAGGGTCGAGCATGAAGGCGGCTCCTATGAGTATGTGGTCGATGAGGAGAAATGCATCGGCTGCGGGTTCTGTGCAGGCATCTGTCCCTGCGGGGTCTGGGAGATGGTAGAGAACATTTAGCCAGGGAAGTAATTCTTTGCGGCACGGCCGGCGGAGAGACCGCCGGCCGTTTTTTTTCATGGCCGGCTAAAAGAGCTTGCTGACCGGTTTTTGCTTCCCCAGTATCCTGCAGATGGCCTGGGCAAGCTCCTTGTCGACCTCATAGCCCCCTTCGACGTGCAGTTCAAGGATGAGGTCCATCTTGTCGATGAGGTGCTTCATATTCTTTATGCATCCGGTGATCTGAACGATCTTCATATTCTTCATGTCGAGCAACCTGCCGACCTGCTCGAGCTCTGCATCACTCCTTCCGTAGACCTCGTCAATAATCAGGATGATCGGCTCGCTGATCGAGAAGAGCCCTTCAATGTCCTCGATGATCCGGATGTCCTTCTTGAGGGAGTGAATATACGTGAGATACTTCTCATAGCTTCCGGGACGCACCTTTCCTTCATAGTCGACAGGGTTGCCAAGGTAATAGACATTGGTGCTCTCCCCGACGGCCTGCACGGTGTTCGTTATCTTGCCAACTCCCTCAACACCGCAGATCAGGATATTCTTGCACTTCCTGATCGCCTTCCGGATATTGTCCACGTTGTCACTGCCGAAGGTTATCTGGTCAGGGTTTTTTTCTTTTGTTTTCTTCATGCCCTTTGTTTCAGCGCGCCGTCGGGGCTGCTGATGTACATTTTAGCATATTCGCACAATCAGAAGAGGGCCAGAAACGGTGCATTCAGGAGGGGCAACATACTATAATTGAACATCAGTGGGTAGGATTATTATCCATGTGAGGTGACTGGCTAATGGATTGCATCTCCGAGATTCGTTATTGCCACTTTATGGCAGGCGTACTCGCCCGGCAGCAGCATGACCCCTTGTGCGGCAAATGCAAGGCGCTTGCCAATAGCGTGCGTGCGCTCAGGGAAAGCGTAACAGAACTTGAACAGCGCAGAGTGACTGAAATCAGTTCGCTGCCGAAAGAGCAGGCGTGGCTTCTGACCCTTACAAAACAGGTTCTTGCAGGATTGAACCCCGACCCTGATGCAGTAGGACAGAAAAAGGCAGGCAACTGCAGGCTTGCAGAAGGGATCTGTTTTGTGAAGTCATCGAAGGCCTTCATAAAGGAAATGGAAGGAAAAGAAAGCGGCAGAACGCGTTTGTGAGTGACCGGGAGCATCCCGGGGTAAAGCTGCTGTTTGTTGCCGGTCTTCGGCCTTTGTATGGCTGTTTCCCTTCAGTGATGGGAGAAAGGCTCACGGGCTGGAGTTCCTCTGCCGACGGAAGTATCGCAGGAGTAATGGAAATAGCCGACAGAAGGTTATGGCGTGCAGGGCAGAAAAGCAATGCCAACCTGCCATGCAGAAGGCAAGGTGGCTATTCTTTTACTTTACGCTCGATCTGGCTCAGGATGCCGTGCAACATATTCAGTTCCCATTCCGTGAGCCCGGAACGGGAGATGAAATGCCTGAGGTTCCGCATGATCTTTACCTCAAGATCGCGATCCCCTCGCGGGATATACCCGAGCAGTTTCAGGGTACCGGCCATACGGTCATAAAGACCGTTGATCGCTCCATGACCGACCATCGGGGTCCCCTCTTCTCCTGACTCGAGGTTTCGGGGAACGAATCTCCCCTTGGATTTTTCAGGCCCGTTCTTTGTTAGCGCATACCCTGCCTTCAGAAGTTCATATGCAACAATGAGAACGGCCTGGGCAAGATTCAGAGACCTGTGCTCCTTACTCGTCGGGATGGTCAGGAGCATACCGCATTCGTCAACTTCCTCATTGAGCAGTCCCCGGTCCTCTCTTCCGAAGAGAATGGCAACGTTTCCGGCCTGTGCCCGTTCGATGATGCTCTTTGACCCCTGTTCAACAGGAAGAATCACGCCACGGTGTTTCCCGGTTCTTCTGCTCGTGCCAACTACGGTTACCGAACCCTGAATCGCACGTTTCACGGTAGGATAGTATTGTGCGGTATCAAGTACATCAAGGGCATTGCAGGCAAGCCATCGAGCCTCGTCGGTGAGGCGGGAGGGAGGATTCACAAGACAGAGGTTCCTGAATCCCATGTTCTTGATCGCGCGCGCGGATGCCCCGATATTGCCCGGTTCCTTCGGCTCGACCAGGACAAAAGAGATATTCTTCTGCCAGTTTTTCATGGCGTAGTTTAGCAATTTCATGCTGATTTTTGCTGTCATTCCGATGCTTTACAAAGACCGGCCATTCCTTTATTATGTAGCTATGTTCAGAAGGCACAGGGCATGAAATCCTTACGCGTGGCGCTTGCCCAGATCAACTCCACGGTCGGGGATCTTCAGGGAAACACCGAGAAGATTGTTGCCTGGATACAGAAGGCGAGGAAAGAGAAGGCGGATGTTGTCGCATTCCCGGAGCTGGCAATCACCGGATATCCGCCGGAAGACCTTTTGCTCAAGCCCCAGTTCATTGAAGACAATATTGCTGCGGTCCGGAAGATAAGCAGCAGGACGAAGAACATCACGGTCATTGTGGGTTTTGTTGACAGGGACGATAGTCTGTACAACGCTGCTGCCGTGGTCGCCGATGGAAAAATTAAGGACGTCTACCGCAAGATCATGCTGCCGAATTACGGGGTATTTGACGAGTTCCGCTATTTCAGGCCCGGCAAGCGCTTCCCGGTTTATGGCATTAATGGCGTGACGGTTGGTATTAATATCTGCGAAGATATCTGGCACAGGGATGGACCGGCACGGACCCAGTCGCGCGCAGGTGCAGAGGTTATCATCAATATCAATGCTTCTCCCTATGAGATGGGAAAGCCTTCAATGCGACAAAATATTCTTGAGGAGCGGTCCCGGGAAAACAGCGTCATCATCGCCTATCTGAATGCAGTGGGAGGTCAGGACGAACTCGTCTTTGATGGCTACAGCATGGCCTACGACCATACGGGCCGCATGATAGCACAGGCAGGACAGTTTGCCGAAGAACTCATGCTGCTGGACCTGCCGACAGAAGACGCGAATAACTACCGGAAGAAACGGCCGGCGTCGGCCGTACGCAGGGAAGTGATGGAAGGTGTAAGCAGAATAGCTGTCATGCCTGCAGCGAAGACAGACAGGAGACCGATACCCTATCCGCGTTCGCGTCCTTTGCATACACCTGAAGAGGAAGTATACCGGGCCCTGATGCTCGGCACGTCGGATTACGTGCGCAAGAACGGGTTCCATGGCGTTGTGATAGGCCTGAGCGGAGGGGTTGATTCTTCGCTCGTCGCTGCCATTGCTGTAGATGCCCTTGGCAAAGAACGCGTGCATGGCATCTTCATGCCATCTCCCTATACGTCACAGGAAAGCAGGGAGGACGCTTACGGGCTTGCCGAAAATCTGGGCATTGCGATCACGGAACTGCCGATTCGAGGTATCATGAATAGTTACGCGGCGCTGCTGGCCCCTCACTTTGCAGGCAGGAAAAGCGATACCACGGAAGAGAACCTGCAGGCACGTATACGCGGCAATCTTCTTATGGCATTCTCCAATAAGTTCGGATGGCTGGTGCTCACCACGGGCAATAAATCCGAAATGAGCGTGGGATATGCAACACTGTACGGAGATATGGCCGGCGGATTTGCCGTGATCAAGGATGTGCCGAAGACCCTGGTATATGAACTCTGCAGATGGCTTAAGGCTCTGAAGGGCAGGCCTGTTATCCCGGACCGTGTGATCTGGAAGGAGCCGACAGCGGAGCTCAAGCCGGGACAGAAGGATACGGACAGTCTTCCCCCGTATGACAAGCTCGATCCGATACTCAAGGCATATATCGAGGAAGAACTGAGCTTTCAGGACATCCGGAAACTGGGATGCACGGCCCGCGAAACACAACGGGTTATCAGTATGGTCGATAGAAGCGAATACAAGCGGCGGCAGTCGCCTCCGGGTATCAAGATAACGGGGCGGGCCTTCGGCAGGGACTGGCGCTTTCCGATAACGAACAAATACCGGAGCTACTGATGCGGCATTCATGGGTGTGCTGCATTCTTGTCCTGATGATCATTTCTGTCGCTGCGTGCGCTGCAGAGAAGGATGATCTCCAGGTCACAAAACAGCCTGAACTTCAGCAGATAAAGCCGAAAAAGCCGGTTAAGATCAAGCTCAGAAGGTCTGCCAAGGATGAATATGCCTGGGAGCTTTCCGGTGACGATGCTGATGAGATCGTCAAGACCGACAGAAAATTGCGAAAGATGCTGAATGTGCCGTGAAGGGAACCCTCTACATTGTCTCTACGCCGATTGGCAATCTTGAAGATGTCACACTGCGGGCCTTGCGTGTCCTGAAGGAAGCAGATGTCATCGCGGCCGAGGATACGCGGCATTCCCTTAAATTCCTCAACCACTTCAGCATAAAAAAGCCTCTCATCAGTTACTGGGGGGAGAAGGAAAAACTCAAGGCCGATGAAACGCTTCAGCGTCTGAAGGACGGCCAGGCTGTTGCCCTGATATCGGATGCCGGGACCCCCGGTATTTCGGACCCAGGGACGCTGCTCATACGGAAGGCCATAGAAGCGGGCATTACCGTTATACCTGTTCCCGGACCCTCAGCCGTAATAACAGCTCTTTCGCTCTCGGGATTTAGTACTGAGGAGTTCACCTTCTTCGGATTTCTGCCGACAAAACAGGTGCAGAGAAAGAAAATGCTGTCACGCATCATGCTGGAGCAGAGGACCCTTCTGTTCTATGAGGCACCCCACAGGATTCGTGAAGCGATGGCCGACTTCGCTGAGATCATGGGTGACAGAAAGATCGTTATCATAAAAGAATTGACGAAATTCCACGAGGAGGTCCTGAGAGGAACGGTGAGCGATGTCCGAGAGCGACTCGAGCAGTCGACGATAGCAGGAGAATATGTGATCGTATTACAGGGGAAGCCTGAGTCGGAAACGCTCAATATGGATGATGCCCTTGCCGAGGTCAGGGAACTGATGAGAAAGGGGCTCGGCCGAAAAGATTCCGTAAAACGGGTTGCTGGAGCCTATGGGTTGAGCAAGAAGGAATTGTATGACCGGAGCCTTGAAGGCAGCTGAATGACACTGGCGCTCTGGCTTCTCTTCCTGCTTGTCGTTTCGCTTATCCCCATGCCAGGTCCCAAGACGCACCTGCCGGCTGACAAACTGGAACATTTTATCGCTCACGGAATAACCGCGGTTCTCGTGATACGGCATCTTATTGCGAGAGGACGGAAAGGCCGGCTGGTTGTCTCATCCATACTCATCGCATCGTTCTATGGTGCGCTGCTCGAAGTCCTGCAGGGCCTGACTCCTTACCGGCAGCCCTCGCTGGGTGATGCGCTTGCGAATACGGCTGGGGCTGTGGTGTTCAGTATGGTGTATGTCGCGGCAGCAAAGAGAAATAGCCGGGACGTCTGAGCGGGCTGTCATCCCGCTCGCCTGCCGGCGTGGCTGAAAACAGAGTACAATAAAGACATACGGAGTGTTCAGGAGGAGCTATGGCAAAGGTTCATTTCGCTTCAGCACGTGCAAGAAAATGGAAGTATGACGACAGCATGCCGGGCAAGCTCGAGCGTCTTCTGCGGGAAATAGGGCTCATGAATTACTTCAGTCCGGAGGAGTGGATAGCGGTCAAGACCCATTTCGGCTCAGAAGGCGCTCACAGGATCGTGCGGCCGGTCCTTCTGCGCAAGGTGACGGATGCGCTCAAAAGGATCGGGGCAAGGCCCGTTATTACCGATACGGTAAGGATCAAAGGCCTTGACTATCTGGAGGTCGCAAACCAGAACGGCATTAATCATCTCAGCGTTGGCGCCCCGGTTGTGATCGCAGACGGGCTTTACGGTAACGACAATGTCATGGTAACGGCGGGCGAGATACTTGGGCAGATCGCTGTTGCATCGCTCATCCATGACGTCCCTGCGATGGTGGTCTGTTCGCATGTAAAGGGTCATATCAATGCAGGATATGCCGGTGCAATAAAGAATGTTGCCATGGGAGGCGTGAGCAGCGCGCACCGTACCTGCGGCTGGAAATGCGGAAGGGGAGCGATGCATACGATCGGAGAAGGCGATCTGGTATGGGATGCCGACAAGTGCGAGCTCTGTTTCCAGTGTCAGGAGGTCTGTCCTCTTGATGCCATAACGTTCAAGGATGATGAGATCGTATGGAACCGTGACATATGCTGGCGCTGCGGCAG
>QKDO01000075.1 GCA_003252075.1 Nitrospirota bacterium | reverse complement strand
CCCTCCTCTGCAAAAGCATGGTACTTTACCATGAAAGAACAGCAATTTTCCTTAGCCTGCCGGAGGACAACCGCAAAAAATTGCTTTTTGGCGCTCCTTTTTCTTATGCTAAAGTAAATAACCATTTGGAGGTCACCGTGCTTAAAATTTCTGAAGTTGCTGCTGAAAAGGCAAAGGAGATCCTGAAGGCCGAGGGCAAGGAAGGCTGGGGTCTGAGGATATTCATTCACGGGTCAGGCTGCTGCGGTCCGAGCTATGGCATGGACATAGACGAGAATGCAGCTGACGGCGACCAGACGGTAGAAACGAACGGACTGAAGGTCTTCTGCGACAACGAGGCATTCGCAAGTCTGAGCGACAAGGAGATGGACTTCATCAGGACCGAACAGGGCGAAGGGTTCGTCATCAATAACCTTGGTGGTGCCGCACCATCCTGCGGATCAGGTTGCAGCGGCTGCGAAGACTGATGCCGTTCATGTTTCCCTATCAGCGCCCGAGGAGGCTCAGGAAAAATCCCACTATCCGGAGAATGGTGCGGGAGACCTCGCTTTCTCCGGATGATTTCATCTATCCTCTCTTTATTAAGTACGGCAAGAATGTCCGTAAGGAGATCAAATCCATGCCGGGCTGCTACCACGAATCTGTGGATATGGCGGTCAGACATGCAAAAGAGGTCTACTCCCTCGGCATTCCTGCCATCATCCTCTTCGGCATACCGGAACATAAGAATGAGACAGGATCAGGCGCATTTGACCCCCAAGGTGTCGTACAGAAGGCGATCAGGGCTATCAAGAACAAAATTCCGGAACTGTATGTGATCACGGATGTCTGCATGTGCGAATACACCAGTCACGGCCACTGCGGCATCGTGAAAGACGGGGATGTGCTGAACGATCCCACGCTTGAACTGCTTGCAAAAGAGGCAGTCTCCCATGCCAAGGCCGGTGCGGATATGGTAGCACCCTCCGACATGATGGACAACAGAGTCGAGGCTATACGTATAGCGCTCGACGGTGAGGGATTCCCTGAAGTCCCGGTCATGAGCTATGCGGCAAAATATGCCTCAGCTTTTTACGGCCCTTTCAGGGAAGCCGCCGAGTCAACACCCCAGTTCGGTGACAGGCGCACCTATCAGATGGACCCCGCAAACAGGAGAGAAGCGCTTAAGGAAGTTGCCCTTGATATCGATGAAGGTGCTGACATCGTGATGGTCAAGCCTGCCATGACCTACCTCGACATCATCTCTGACGTAAAGGAAAGTTTTGACGTACCGGTCGCCGCTTATAATGTCAGCGGAGAATATTCCTGCATCAAGGCAGCTGCAAAGCTTGGCTGGATAGAAGAAGAGCGCGCCATGATGGAACTGCTCACATCCATAAAGCGGGCAGGGGCCGATTTGATCCTCACCTATTTCGCCAAAGACGCTGCGAAGCTGCTGAACAGATAGAAGCCGACTCTGAGAACTGCCGGAAAATCCAGATGACCCTTTTGGGAACGGTCATATGCCGTACAACAAACATGACCTGCGATTCGTCCGGATCCTGACCTCAGTTCTGGTTCCAGCTCAGGATAGTTATAGTATGCATCAGAGGGAAAGATCGCGGCGCATTGTTTCTCCCTCACCTTCATGCCCCAGGAACTTGATGCCAATGTGGTACCGATTTTCTTCGGGAACCATTTTTCTCCATTTCACGACCCCGCTTTTATCCTTAAACCCGCTTTTGAACATCAGGACAGCGTTGATCTCTACTGGATAGTCGGTATGCATACAGGCGCCTGCTTCGCTGATGTTACCGACTGTGGCCTTGAATACGGTTTTCTTCGGTTCCCTGATATGCAGGCTGGCTATGCAGCTAAAGGGGTCTTTCAACGTCATTCTCTCATGTTTTCTTCGCTCTTTCTTGAATTCCTTGGCTATCCTTTTTCCGTATGCATCATATGTTTCAGGGTCAGTTTTCTTCAAGCAATCAGGGCATATGCCATGCGTAAAGGAAGCGTCGGAGTGTTCTTCAACATAGGTCTCCACTTTTTTCCAATACCCGTTATCATCACGGACTTTTTTGCACCAGGCACACATGGGCAGCAATCCCCGCAATAGCTTTATCTTGGCCATGGCATCCTGGAGCTCGTGAATAAGCATCTGTTGTTTCTGTTCAGCGAGCTTTCGATCGCTGATATCCTCGATCATGCTGAGCGTATAGATGATCTTATTCTGTTCATTGCGCAGTGCCGTAGTGATACTGTTCGCCCAGAGGAGCTCTCCATTATTTCTTACGAACCGGGTTTCGCACCGGAAAAGCGGAATTTCACCGCTCAGCAGCTGCTCGGTGAGTTCTTCGGTCTTCTCTCTGTCCGCCTGATAGGTGATGTCAGGAAGTTTGCGTCCTTCAAGTGTCCGTTCCGTAAAACCCAGCATGTCATGGATCGCCCTGTTCGCGCTGAAAATCGTATCCCCCGGCTCAAGGATAATCATGCCGAGAGGGCCATCTTCAAAAATCCTGCGGAAACGTTCCTCGCTTTCCTGCAATCTGGCTTCTGCAAGTTTGCGTCTGAAGATATCGGTTTGCAGTTCTTTGTTCACCTTAGACAACTCGGCAGTTCGTTCCTTTATCAAATCCTCCAGATGTTCCCGGTAGCTTCTGAGCGTCTTTTCCGTCTGCTTGCGTTCCGTGATATCGTGCCAGATAGCCTGAAATACCCTTCGGCCGGACAGATTCACCACCTGAGAGATAACATGAACATCCCGTATCCTCCCATCCTTGCTTCTATGCTTGACTTCGAATTCGGCCTCGCCTTTCTTCAGCGTTTCACGCATGCTGGCTCGGATTTCTCTTGGGCTCTGAAACGGGTCAATATCAAACAGGTGGAGCTTTGCAAATTCTTCTCTCGAATAACCATGGTCCTGGTGGGCAGTTTTATTGAATTCGATAATCTTTCCTCGGGTATCCATGATCACAATACCGTAGGGGGATTGGTCGAATATGGACCGAAACCGCACCTCTCCTTCATGGTTCCCGAAATCGGCCATCTTCGCTTCTTCCCTGCGCTTAAACCCCTCGTGTCCTATTTTTTTATCCATAGAAAGAAAAAAGGTGAGGTCTTCTCTTCGCGTGAGAGAAAATCCCCGGAGATTATGGCCGTGGGAGTAATAGTCCCCTGACCGCGAGGCTATCCCCCATGACTCACGAGTCTCTCACGAAAACAAGCAAGGCAGATGCCAAGAGATCCCATCTTGTCGCATAATTAATTTTATTTCATTATATTCAGTAGTTAAAGGTCTCTTCTCCTCGTGCTGCACACGCTCACCTAACCCTTATATCCGGCAAAAACCCAAGAGATAGTGAAATTCCCCAATCATAACAGAGCGCGTTACCCATGCCCGCGAGGCTGAATACTGCCTGATACCCTGACCCGCAGACAGGATAAGACATCGCATAATGTGATTCGTTCCCCTCTGTTGCTGCACGCATGGATATCAATCATCCTGCTGATGATGATACAATGAAGACATCCATGATCAGACTCGATATACAGGGGTTTGGCCTCCTGGAACTCAGACATTTTGTGTCGGATTTTTCGGGTACGCTGGCCGAAGATGGCCTATTGCTGCCGGGAATAAGGGAAAAGCTCCGCGAACTTTCCGAGCACCTGACGATCCATGTCATCACATCAGACACCTTTGGAAAGGCACGGGAAGAACTCAGGGGTGTTACGTGCCGGATCCAGGTGCTCGAAGGACACCGGCATCTGACGCAGAAAGAGACCTATATCGCTTCTCTGGGATCTGACACGGTAGTCGCGCTTGGCAACGGGAACAACGATGCAGGCATGGTGAGAGCGGCCAGACTGGGTATCTGTGTATGCCTGAAGGAAGGGTGCTCTGTCTCAGCCTTGACTGCTTCCGCTATCCTTGTCCGTTCGCCGATCGATGCGATCGATCTACTGCTCAACCCAAAGCGATTGACGGCAACGCTCAGAATGTAGCAATGGTCACCAGCTCATAATCAGCCGCCGGATATTGTTCATTTCTCCGGTTACGGTATTGGCCTTTGCGAGGGTGATGTCGGCAGAGCTTTTCACGCTCAGGCCGTCTTCCGTTTCAACAATCTTCACTGCACCCTGCTGATCGGTCCTGAATATCCTCGTCCCGGAAAGGATTTGCAGCATCTCCTGGCTGGGATGACCAAAGGCATTGTTCCTGCCCGCTGATATCACCGCAACGGAGGGGGAGATAGCGGAAAGAAGCCTCGCGTGAACAGAGGTTCTCCCGCCGTGATGCGGGATCTTGACCACATCGCTCCTGAGCCATTTCCCCAGATGGTCAAGGTCATCTTCAGCCTCCTGCTCAACATCACCGGCAAAAAGAAAGGCATGCCGTTTCCCCGCTATTCTGAGAACAAGCGAAGCATTATTCTCCTCTTCATATTCGTCACTCTCGACAGCGGCAAATCCTTCGTAAGGATGAAGGACCTGGATCGTATATAGCCCTTTTTCGATCACATCTCCGCGTTCAAGTTTCCGATGCACGCGCGGCAGGGCCATTCCTTCAGGATAGGCGTTGCGTCCGTTGTCCCAGAGCTGTCCGACAGGAAATCTTTCCAGAATATAGGCCAACCCTCCGGCATGGTCAGGATGGCTGTGCGTCACTGTCAGAACATCGATCCTTCTCTTGCCTGCATACGCAAGGAAACCTGCCAGTTCCCGGCCGGTGCTGCCCGTATCCACGACCATGGTTTTGCCGTCGGGCAGTTCGATCACAGCGGAATCCCCTTGTCCTACATCGAGAAAGGTTACACTCAGCCCTGCGGGAGAGACCAGACTAAAAAGGAGATACCCCAGAAATGGGAGAAAGGGTGCCAGAAGCAGCACCCTTCTTCTCCCCGAGGCAAGGTATACCAGGAATACCGCATAAAAAGACAAGATAAGCACAAGAGGAAACACCGGCACCGCAAGGTCAGCATAGGGGACCTGCGCCATCACCCTGACCAACCGCAGGGAAATGTCCGATGCAACGCTAACGAACGGGGCAAATAGGTAGACCCCGGTGAGCAGATAGGAGAAGGATGAGATGAGCGCGAGCGGTATAACGATAAACCCGACAAGCGGAGCGATGAGCAGGTTGGCCAGCGGAGATATGAGGGAGAGATAATGGAAATAATATGCAACGAGCGGAGCAGTACCTATGGTAGCCGCAAGGGTGAGCCGCAGGGAACTTCTCACGAAAGCAGATGGTTTGCTCTTTTTTCCCTTCACCCCTTCCCCCTCATCTCTCTTCTCTACAGCAAACCCTATGAACACTACCGCAATAAAAGAGAGCTGAAAGGAAAGACTGAATACGACCGCCGGATCCCAGAGCACAAAAGAAGAGGCAGCAAGAAGTATCGTATGGAGCTAGAACCCCTTCCTTCCCAGAAGCAGGCCCGCAAGGAAAAGGCTGATCATGATACAGGAGCGCACCGCCGGAAGACTCCCGCCGGATAGTCCGAGGTAGAGCAGCATGAGGGGCATGCAAATGATTGCAGCTACCTGTGACGGGCTCGCGTACAACGTCAGCCGCTGGAGGAGGCGGTACGGGAGCCTCCTGATGACAAATACCAAACACCCGAATATTACGACGGAAAAAAGTCCGAAATGCGTACCCGATATGCTCAGGATATGGGCCAACCCTGTTGTGTTGAATGCTTTCTTGAGCTTTTCATCAAGATTCACCTCCCCGATGGTAACGGCAGCGATAAAATCGGCCTCATCCTTCCTGAATCGCATTTCGATATACGATTTCAGGGACTGTCGGTAGGGGGCAAAAATGCCGCTGAAGAATCTGCGCTGCTCTTCACGCCCCTTGACCGCTATGATGCTCGCGTAGATGGGCGGCCTGTCCATGCTGCCGGGATTCCGGCGCCTTCTGTCCTTCCCTGTCCTGATACTGAGATCATAGGTATCTTCAGCGTCGATTGCCTCGTCAGAACGGATCCATATTGTGGTGTCTTCCAGTTCACCAAGTTCCTGACCGGTCTCATCATCAAAAGCCTTTTCAACGAAAAAGGGCACTGCACGCAGGTCCGCATCTGGTGCAGGATCATGATCAAGAAACGTTCCCTGCACCTCCAGGCTCTTGTCAAAGAATGGGGTTCGCTTCTCATCAGATGTTGTCCTGATGAATGCAAAGACAAAACTCAGGGCAACAATGATGATGAGCACGGTTCTCTTGTTTCGTATGAGCCAGATCGTTGCGAAAAGAAAAGAGACAGCACTGCAGACCGGGAAGAGCCGCGCAGAGAAAAACAGAAGATTCCCGAAAAGGAAACTGAGAAGGAACGGCATCAGGACATCTTTTCTTTGATCACCTTTGCAATATCTCTGCCGAGCCGGGTTATCACATTCTGGTCTTCGCCCTCAAGCATGACGCGGATCTTTGGCTCGGTACCGGAAGGCCGGACGAGCACCCTTCCCCTTCCGTCAAGACGGGCCTCGGCGCGCGCTATGGCCTGCTCTATCTCTGGCACTGCCCGGATATCCTGGCGCTTTTCGACCTCCACATTGATCAATACCTGGGGAAAAAGTTTAATCCGCGCCGCCAGCTTGGAAAGTGGCCGGTCTTTCGCCTTCATCAGATTCAGCACCTGAACTGCCGTGATCGGCCCGTCACCGGTGGTGTTATGGTCGAGAAATATGATATGCCCCGACTGCTCGCCTCCTAAGTTCAGGCCTTCATGCTGCATCCGTTCCACCACATACCGGTCACCCACCTTGGTGCGGAGCAGCGTGATGCCGTTCTTCTTCAGGAATATCTCAAGGCCGATGTTGCTCATCACTGTCGCGACCACCGCCTTCTGCTTCAGGGTCCCGCAGGCCTGCATCTCAGCGGCGCACATACCCATGATCTGGTCCCCGTCGACGATCCTGCCTTTCTCATCGCAGATGAGCACTCTGTCCGCATCTCCGTCATGGGCGATGCCCATGTCCGCCTTCGTCTCCCGGACCTTCCGGATCACCTCCTCCATATGGAGGGAGCCGCAGCCCTCATTGATATTCGTGCCGTTCGGCGTGTCATTGATGGCTGCGACATCTGCGCCGAGTTCCCGCAGGAGCCAGGGTGTCGTCTTGTAGGCGGAACCGTTGGCGCAGTCCACGACCACCTTCATGCCCTCAAAGGTAACGCCCTTTTTCAGCGTGGACTTGATGTATTCAATGTACCTGCCGGTCGCGTCATCGAGCCGGAAGGCCTTTCCCACATCCTCCCCTTTTGCCCGATACCGTTCAAGCGAATCATCCTTTACCAGTTCTTCGATCCGCGACTCGATCTCGTCGGGAAGCTTGAATCCGTCATGGGAAAAGAACTTGATGCCGTTGTCATAGAACGGATTATGCGATGCCGAGATCACGACACCTGCATCTATGCGCAGCGCACGCGTCAGGAATGCGATGCCGGGCGTCGGCAGCGGGCCGACAAGGGTGACGTTCATTCCCATGGAGCATATACCTGATGTGAGCGCGCTTTCGATCATATAGCCCGAAAGCCGCGTATCCTTGCCGATCAGAACCATGTTCCTGCCGTGGTGCTCCTTTTTCAGAACGATTGCAGCAGCCATGCCTACCCGCAGTGCGATCTCCGGGGTAATGGGAAATTTGTTCACTTTCCCCCGTATGCCGTCGGTACCAAAAAGCTTCATGTCTTATTCTCCGTATAGGTGAACCTCACGGTCACTTTCGTTATTTCCGGGACAATGTTCATCCCTGAGGTATCCAGTTTAAGACTCTCTGTTACCGTGCCCTTCATGTCGGTGATATCGAAATCCTCCGTTACAAGATAACGGACCTGTTTTACTTCAGATTTCAGCCCCGTGATGATCACGTTCTTCGGTTCAACAGATGCCGACACTGATATGCCCTTCTCAGCCGTTCCTATGATGCTGACCCTCACGGGCACTGATTTGGTAACCCTCTCTTCCAGTTTCACCTTTATGGATGCAGGGTCGACATTTGTCACGGAAACGGAAATGGCAAAGGGCAGCTTCACGCCCGCCTTATCAACGTGGTAGATGCCCTCGCCCTCCCTAGCCTTGCTCATATCGATGAAAACCCGGATATTGGAAGCGTTCAGGGTTTTCATAAACCGTTCCTGTCCCCTGAGGGTGAGCATGACAGTCTTTACATTGCTGCTTATGATGCCAAGTTCTGCCGGTATGTCCCTGAACTCCAAAGGCGCTTCGAGCGTGATCTCCGATTGCCCGCGGGAAGCGACAAAGTACCAGAGAAACACGGAGAGGAGCACCGCCGAGACCTTGAGCCCTATGTTGTTCATAATCAACTTCTTCACTTCTTGCCTTTCTTGATGGCGAAGATATCCGTCAGCATATCCCGAAGGGTACCCATATCGAGCCGATTTTCCATCCTCCCGTTGACGACTAGCGATATGTAGCCGGTCTCTTCAGATATAATGATAGCCACCGCATCGGTCTCCTCCGTCAGTCCGATCCCCGCCCGGTGGCGCGTACCGAAGGCCTTGCTCACCCCGCTGCTGAGCGTGATCGGCAGAAAACATCCCGCCGCCAAAATGCGGTTGCCTTTGATGATCACGGCGCCGTCATGGATCGGTGATGTGGGATGGAATATGCTCAACAGGAGCTCACGCGACACCTTCGCATCGAGCGGCGTCCCCGCCTCGATAAAATCCTTCAGGCTCGTCTCACGCTCAATGACGATCAGCGCGCCGATCTTCTTGTTCGAAAGCGAGACGGACGCACGCACGACCTCTTCATGTGATTTCAGTTCTTCCGCCGTGGTGAAGGAAAGAAACTGCGCCTCGCCCATCTGCGCAAGGGCTTTCCTGATCTCGGGCTGGAACAGAACGATAATTGCAAGGACGATCTGTGCCCAGAAGGTCTGAACCAGCCAGTCTATGGTAAAGAGCTCCAAGTAGCGAGACGCGAGGGAAGCAAGCAGCAGTATGCCGAGCCCGAGCAGCATCTGTACGGCCTTTGTCCCCTTGATGATAAGCAGAAGGCGATACAGGATGACCGACATCACCGTTATGTCGAGGATATCCAGTATCCAGCGATTCTGTTTCAGGACTTCAAGCATAGATTCAGCGTTTCCCCCCAGCCAACAGTTGTATATTATATCGTACTATTCCTCAAAATTGCATGGCAGCCCTCCTCCGCAGGTCGTACACAACATTGCGCATCGGCGTCAGGAACGTCAAAGCTGCTGGATCACGAGGAGAAAAAGCGCTAATCTCTATCGGTAGTGTTTTTGGGTTTCATCTTCGCTTAGAAAATTCTTCTATGCTCACCTGAGGAGGGCACCCATCATACTGGAGATCAGGCGGGCAGGTTTGACAACGAAAGCGGCAATGGGTTATCTTATAGAACTGACGCGGGGTGGAGCAGCCTGGTAGCTCGTCGGGCTCATAACCCGAAGGTCAGAGGTTCAAATCCTCTCCCCGCCACCAAGCATAATCAAGGGGTTACGGGAAACCGTAGCCTCTTTTTTATTGGCGAAGGGGATTTTTTCTAACGGTTTTCTAACGGATTCAAAGGAAGTCTCTAGCAGTTCTGCCTGTTGCCTGTTAAAGTTTGCATCGTTAAACAGATGTCCGTAAATATCCAGAGTTATATTTATACTTGCATGACCCATCTGAGATTGAATGTATTTGATGTTCTGCCCTGCCTGAATCCTCATGCTTGCATTGCTATGCCTTAGACTATGGAAGGATACCCGTCGAAGCCCTGCCCTTCGCAGTGCGGGATTAAAGTATCTTTTAACCACATTGTCATGCTGAGATAATTTCCCCTCTGAGCTTGGGAAAACACTGTCATCCTCTGTGATGGGACAAGCGAGTTTCCATATCTTTAACTCTTGGACAAGCATATCGGGCATGTCGATTTTTCGGTTAGAGCATTTTGATTTAGGAGTTTGAAATTGCCCTCTCCATAGAGATCGGCTTACATGGATTCTTTTAGAGTTCCAGTCAATGTCATCCCACTTCAAACCCCACAATTCCCCTGCCCTCATCCCCGTCATAAATCCTGTCAGAAATGCTACCCTGTAATGACCGCTTGCCTTTTCCACTAGTAATCTGACTTCTTCTGGCACAAGGATTTCGATTTCAGATTTTATGATCCTGGGTCTTTCAAGATATTCAGCAGGGTTCTGTTTCAGATATCCCCATCTAAGAGCATGTTTAAACATCTCCTTGATAACCACTATTTCATTGCAAGCTGTCTTGGGTGATACGGACTTAAGCCGGTTCACTACATATGCCTGTAGACGTCCTGTAGTGACTTCTGAGAGGCTATAGCTACCAATCGCAGGAATCAATAGCCTTTCAATAATGTCTTTGTACCCTGCAAGCGTGGAAGGTTTTACTTTCCCCTCCGCATAGCTCTTTAGCCACAATTCAGAGAACTCTTTGAATGTTGCTTTTGTGATCTCTCGATACGTTCCGCTGTCGATCTCGCTTAGCTTTTCATTCAATACTCTCTGGGCATCCTTCTTTGCACTACCACCCTTAAACCACTTGCGTTTACCATTAAGCGCAATGACAGCATAATAGATGCTACCTTTTTTC
>QKDO01000114.1 GCA_003252075.1 Nitrospirota bacterium | reverse complement strand
TACAGCGGCGGCACGAAACCTTCTCCGACATACCGCAACCTCGGCGATCATACCGAAACGGTCCAGATCGATTATGACCCTGCAAGGATAACGTACGAGCTGCTGCTGCATGTCTTCTGGGAAAGCCATGACCCCACCGATCGTTCGTGGTCAAAACAGTACCGGAATGTCATCTTTTATCATAATGACGAACAGAGAAGAACCGCGGAGAAGACCAGGAATCATATAGCCTCACAACTTGGACGACAAGTACGAACAGACATTGTCCCAGCCACGACCTTCTATCCTGCAGAGGATTACCACCAGAAGTTCAGGCTTCAGCAGGACCCCATACTCACTGCAGAATATGATGCCATATACCCTGACATGAAGGATTTCGTGAATTCTCCTGCGGTCAGCAGGGTGAACGGCTATCTCGGCGGCTATGGCACTGCTGCGCAGCTTCAGAGGGAGATCAACCGTCTCGGCCTGTCACCTGCAGGTACGAAACGGCTTCTCGAGAGCGCGCCGCTCCGCGACCGGTAGACAATCCCCTTATTGTTCCAGGAAACGTAAGACCTGCTTCTTAATCGTCAGGTGGTCGATGGGGATGTTCGGTACGTCCCGGTTGCCGGGAACTGCAAGGGCGTGGATGAATTTCAGTCCCTTCCGGCCTGAACTCATCGCCGCTGTCAACTGCTCCTTCGTAGCTGTCTTGAGCGTATTTCCGATACCGAAGCCCCGGGCAACTAGCTCAAGGTCCACGCAGGAGCCGGTCAAGGTCTCCTGGCTGCCGGTCGAACCGTAGGAGCTGTTGTCGATGGCAAGTATCGTCAGGTTATCCGGGGCGAGATGCGCGGCAGTGGCAAGCACGCCGGGGTTCATGAGCAGGCTGCCGTCGCCGTCGATCACGACCACATTCTTCCGTGAAGAAATACTGATGCCCAGACCTATGGGAGATGCCATGCCCATACTGCCGAGCATATAGAAGTTCGCGTCTTGGTGCTTGATCGCATAGAGCTCTTTAGAAGGCCAGCCGAGATTGCTTACCACGGCCTTGCCGGAAAGATACGGTGCAACGGTCTCAATGATCTCATAGCGGGTACATGCCGGAGAAAAGACCTCTCTGCGCTCTTCAGGGATCACGCAGGCAATGGGCCGCTGATTACGCTGGCGGACACTCAGCGCCGGAGACCCCTCCCAGATGGCCGGACTGAGCAAAAACATATGGACGCCGCTGCCGGCATATACTTCCGGCAGTCTCTGCGCAACGACGATAAGATCGGCCGGTGAGCTGATGACGGAAAAAGGTATACCGGCTCCGCTCAGGATTGCGGGCAGCCGCTGTCCCATAGGGAATTGTGCTGCGATCTTCTCCTTATATATCCCCCGCTGGCTCACAAAGACGGCAAGCGGCAGTTCGTAGAACTGCGTGAGCGACAGGAGCGCGTTCACCATATTTCCGATGCCCGAGCTCTGAACAAACATGGCAGGCCGCCTGCCCCCAAGCGCTGCACCGGCGCAGATGCCGACACCCTCCTCCTCCCGCGTGAGCGGGACATGGAAGAACCGCTCTCCGACCATCTCGAGGAGAGTCTTGATCTTCTCGCAGGGCAGGGAAGCGGTAATATCCACTGCCGCATTCTTCAGGATCGTTATGAGCTCTTCTTCAGGGCTGTACATACCAGATCCTCGATCTCCTTGTCCGTGATCTTCTTTGAAACAAACGCCGGTTCAACATTGTATGTCTTCTTTTCCCTGCCGAGCGTTACTTCGCCGCCGCCGGTAATATTCAGCAGGACACACTCATCTTTTCTTATGGTCTTTTTTTCCACGGCCTGTTTCAGCGCGCCCACCGCAACGCCTGCTGCGGGTACAATGTCAACGCCCTCCAGATTGCTGAAAAGCTCCATGGATTCAAACACCTCCCGGTTCGTTACCCCGTACATGCTCCCCTGCGTTGCCTGCATGGCATCGAAAACACCGCCCTGTACCGAATATGCAGGGTATCTGGTCGAAAGCACGCGCGTTGATATCTGACCGATGAGTTCCGGCCTCAGGTCATCGGCAAAAAGCTCCCGGCTTCTCCTTTCCCATGCCTTCACCATAGGCGCAAAAGGCAGGTTCTGCGCAAGGTGGAGCCTCGGCAGCACCGTCCCGAACTGCCCGTCAGATACAAACCGCTCTGACATCTCCCAAACGCCGATGCCTCCCGTGCCGCTGCCTACTGCCTGAACATAGTGGTCAGGAAGCCGCCCCATGACGGACACCGCTTCAAGGATCGTCGAACCGAGGCCATCGCGCTTCGCAATGTTCTTGACCCCTCCCTCAAAGGGAAAGCCCGATATGCCCGCGATCCTTCGTGCGACATCGATGGAATCTGAATAGTCCCCGTCTCCTACTGCCAGTGTCGGTACCATGGAAGAGCTCTCAAGATACCACATCTCCATCAGGCACATCCGGGGGACCACGATGATGACCGGGAATCCGGAGACGACCGAGAGATGGGCAAAGGCGCGGGCAGTATTCCCTGCCGATGCTACGACCAGACCATCGACATTGTTCTCGACAGCGTTCTGGAGCACGATAGCGGCCTCAACCTCCTTGAACGTGCAGGCCTCAAGAAAGGCCCCCTTTTCCGGCCAGAATCCATTGAACGCTATGTACAGATTTTCCATGTCGAGATGGCGTGCAAGCCACTGGGACCGGTAAACGACCGTTCCGGGCTGTTCAAAGGCCGGGGTATGCACCGGCAGCCAGTTGAATTTCCATATCCCTTTTCCGCAGTCATTCCTGAACTTGTCCCGGTAACGCGTTATCAGCAGGGAGTCGGA